>NZ_MWQY01000014.1 GCF_002087085.1 Marispirochaeta aestuarii
GCCGGAGACCGGACTTGAACCGGTACGGGCTTATTAAGCCCGGGGGATTTTAAGTCCCCGGTGTCTACCAATTTCACCACTCCGGCGTTCTATTTTGCAGAAACGATACTACCCGTCTTGCATCGATCCGTCAAGCGCTGATACCATGCGCTGGTCAATCGCCTATGAAGAAGAAAACCGAAGCACCCGATATCAGCGGATATGTAGATACCCATTTTCATGTACTTCACTCAATCAAAAAAGGTTTGAGCCGGCAGGAGGTTCTTGATTCCTCTTTTGATTCCGGTATGATCTTCGGCATAGATATTGCCACCGGTCCTGAAGATTTCAACGAACGCCTTGCCTTGTCCCGCGAGTATCCGGGTCTTTTTCTCAGCATTGGGTACTACCCCAGCTGGGCTGAATCCGCTCCGGATTCTTTAGAGGAAACTCTTGCCTCCCAGGCCGGCAGAAGCGACAAGATCGTCGCAATCGGAGAGGCCGGCCTGGACTATTACTGGAAATACGGCACCCCGCAAAAGCAGAAGGAGCTTTTCTCCCGGCAAATTTACACTGCAAACCAGCTTAAACTGCCCATCATTGTTCACTGCAGGGACGCACAGGAGGATCTTCTCGAGCTTCTTCAGGAAACAAGGGTCGAACACGGCGGAGTGATTCACTGTTTTTCCGGAGACTACTCCTTCGCTTCGGCCTGTATGGACCTGGGATTTTATATATCCTTTGCCGGGAATCTGACTTACAGAAATGCTCCGGAACTGCGGGATGTTCTAACAAAATTGCCCCTTCACTCCCTTTTGCTTGAAACCGATGCTCCCTATCTTTCACCGGAACCCAGAAGGGGCAGAATAAACAGGCCTTCCAATGTTCGATTCACCTATCAGGCTGCGGCGGACATTCTGGGGCTCGAAACAGAAGAGCTTGTATATACTGTGCGCAGGAATATGGAAAAGCTCTTTAATCTTCCAGGATCATAATCTCGACCCGGCGATTCATGGCACGTCCCTCTTCCGTATCGTTCGATCCGAGCGGTTCGTCGCCCCCCACACCCCGGTAGAGAAAACGTTCCGGAGCGATCCCTTCCTCTGCAAGAAGGCCGACAACTGCTTGTGCCCGTTGAATGGATAAATCGTACTGACTATCCCTGCTTCCGACATCCGCTGTGTGACCCGTTACCATGAAGGTTCTATCGGGTATCCGCCGTAATGCATTTGCCAGGGATTTCAGTTTTCCCATCTCGCCCGGGAGGAGTTGCGGCGAATCCGGATAGAACTGAAGATTCTTCAGGGTAATTGAGACGCCCTCGTCCCGCTCTTCAATACTTACGTCGTCAAGCTGTTCATCCTGTACAAGGCGGCCCAGATCATCCTTAAGAGCCTTCCGGTCCATACGTGGAAAATCCTCGAGCCAGGTAAGAATAAAACCTTCCCGTTGAACATTGCTGCCGTCCGCATAGCGGTAGTGTTCCTCCACTACATCACGCATAAAAAGGGCGGAGCCGTGATCCACGGGAATATAGATATCAACGATATGACGTCCCTGAAGACTGAGGAGCTCCCGGTCGCCGTAAGGATCCTCTCCCCTTTTATATCGAAGGGCGTATTGAGCACGAACAATGTGGGCATCATTACCATTGTACTCACCCGATCCCAGATACTCATATTCGCACAGGAAGGGTATCCGCGTTGCCTCCCGTCGCAGTGGATTCACCACACGAAGCCCGTAGGATTGCCATTTTTCTCCCTTCGCCACAGGCTCTGCAGGAAAACGGGGAAAATCCCGAAGGAGCGGATAATCAGTATCCGAGGCGACACGCATTTCTCCGGCGGTGGAAAATGAGAGTGTGACGGCCACCACATCATCGATTTGACGGGCCACATGACGCTGATCCCGGGTCATGGACTGAAGAACGTAGAAATTTCCGCTGTATTCCGACGTTTTTCCGCTTTCAAGAAACAGGGTTCCCCGAACCTCATTATGTACAAAACCCCTGTATTTTCCGTCAACCCGCTGACGCATATTCTCCTTCTCGACGATGCTGTAGCGCGGTTTGACTGCGGGATCAAAGGCATCGGTAAGGCTGATCTGGGAATGGAGAAGCAGGGGGAAAAGAAAGGGGAGAATTAATAAAAAAATCCCCCGCATATAACGGGGGACAATTCGGCAATTTATCATGACGTCTATACAGAATGCCGGGTGATATGCATCACCAGCTGTCCTGCATATCATCTACATCGCGGCTCTCTTCGGAATAGAGGTCCGTAACAGCCCGCATGTCATCAAAATAGATGTAGTAGTCGCCGTAGGTATCCACGGGATCACAGAGGATCTTGAATCCGTCTACCCGGATACCCATTCTGTTTGCATGGTGATAGTCCCGCTGAATAATATGGGGAGGAATAGCGACTGTCATCTTCTTCCAGCCGGTGAAGTTCAGACTGCCCATGGTTATTTCCGCACGGTTGCCAAAATAATCACTGATCAGAAGCTTCAGGGTATGGCGGTTGTTACGCCCCACAACCCATACTGAAATGGTCTTTGTGATTCCTTCAATTGCCATGGGCCGGGCCGGAGTTACCAGGAACTCATGAAACCCTCGTTTGAAGTATTCAACCTTCACACCGAGAACGTACTTGTCCACTTCGCTCTGGGAAATACCGATCTCTTCTTCCTCAGGAATGGGCTCCTTGTCCAGGGGACCTCCGGGAAGCCGCCGGATGCTTACACAGCAAACTCCTGAGCTGCCAGGGAAGTCACGGCAAGCAGACATACAATCAGCAGTAAACTCTTCTTAACAAGCTTCATAACTTCTATTCCTCTTCCTCGGGCCAGATCTGAGAGCGCGTTTCCGGGCGTACAAACTCGTCGCCATCAAAGCGGCTCTCAAATACGTCTGTAAGTACCTTTACATGATCCATGTAAAAGTCAAAACCCGCCACGTTTTCATCCGGTTCGGTGCGGAGCACAAACTTGATCAGTTTGAGGTTCCGGTAGTTGGGAATGTATACCTGGCTCTGGGGAATGTACGTGGGAATACTGATCCGCAGGTTCTGCCAGCCGGTATAGTTCAGGCTGCCCATGGGCAGAACGTAAACATATCCCCTGTAATCCTCAACATGAACCTCAAAGGTAAACTTGTACTGGGATCCCCAGGCCCATAAATCCAGCTCTTTCACCCTTCCCGGAAGGGAGATTTTCGCCGGTACCAGACCGTCGGGGCCCTCTTCCACGGGGAAAATCTCCAGGTAGTTGAATCCCTTGCGGTCAAAGGCCGCCTGCATTCCAAGCACCTGGTGCCCCTGACCGTCCCCGGCTCTGCCGTACAGGGCAAAGGGAAAGCCGTCAACAAGCTTGTACTTGGGATAATCCTCAGCGATAAATTTGCTCCCCTGAACATACCATTCGTAGGCAGAATCCTCACCATCGAAGGTTTCCACAACATCGGATACAATATTCTCAGTGGCTTTATCGGCAAATAGAGAGACCGGTATGGTCAGGATGAACAATAAAAGGCAAACAAAGAATAAACGGAAACCGCGTTTCATTCTTAACTCCTTTATGTAATAGAAAAACTCACAGGTCCGTCAGCAAGTTGAATTATATTTCTATCAAAATACTTTGTCAAACCTTTTTCCCTTTTTAGGGAAAAAGGGTAATTACTGATAAAATCTGTAATTACCCCCGTCGGACAAGCTTATTGACTTACACGGTCTGAAACCAGAAACCAGGGAGCTGCCTCCTGGCTTCCCTCGAGCAGAGACCTGTACACCCTTCCCCAGTCTACAGCAAGGGTCCAGGACCTGATATTTCCCCCGGAATCGACGGGACGGTCACTGATAATCATCTTTGGAAGCTTTCCCCTCGAATCAGGAGCCGGGTCCTGTGCGATTCCCGGGCTGTATTCACCCAAAAAAAGAAGAAGTACATCCGTCGCTGCCGCTGTACCAGTCCCGAAATCACGTTGTTTGACCCTTTCCACCGGTACCTGCAGCTCAGAAAAGCGAAAACGCCCATTCTCCAGGGTAAGCTTCCGGGTCATACTGTTCCAGAGGGTCTCGTCGGTGAATCTGATCAGGGTAATATGTACCGCATCGTCTGCAGGAAACTGAGACTCCAGAAGGGTGATAATTGCGTCGGCAGCCCCCCGGGTACTCAACTCCACCGCTCTGATCCCGGCCGGTGTCCGGTGGCCCGGAGGTACAACTGCGTAGACCGATACACCGGGATCCTCCCGGTGCACGCTTTCTGCAAGATCATAATACAGGGGACTGAAAACAAGAGCTTCAGCATTCTTATCCCCGGCGGCTTCCAGAATCTCCAGGGGAGAGGGTTTTTTGGAAAATACCTCGAATACTATCGGCCGGGAGGAAAACTCCTCAATCCCGGCCCCTTCCATCTCTCCGAAACTCGAATCACTGATAAACAGATAGGGTTTCGAACAGGAGAACATAAACAACGTAAAAAGCAGGGATAAAAACATGCCCCGAATCCGCATGCGGACACTCTACGGCTCCGCCTCGTACTGGTCAAGCCCGCCCTTGACATCGACTTTGCCCCTCCCTACAATCATCTGAAAGATTCATTCCATTTAAGGAGCAGAAAATGACTTCATATAAAGATCTGGGGCTCGTAAACTCCAGAGAGATCTTCAAGAAAGCGGTGGCCGGCGGCTACGCCATTCCCGCCTATAACTTTAACAACATGGAGCAGCTGCAGGCGATTATTCAGGCATGTGTGGAAACCAAATCTCCTGTTATTCTTCAGGTATCCTCAGGGGCACGCAAGTACGCCAACTCCACAATGCTCCGCTACATGGCCCAGGGAGCGGTGGAATACGCAAAAGAACTTGGTTACGCCATCCCGATCGTTCTTCACCTGGACCACGGCGACACCTTTGAACTCTGCAAGGACTGTATCGACTCCGGATTCTCTTCGGTAATGATCGACGGCAGCCATCACTCCTTTGAAGAGAACATTGCCCTGACCAAAAAGGTTGTGGAGTATGCCCACGCCCACGATGTAACCGTGGAAGGCGAACTGGGAGTTCTTGCAGGGATCGAAGACGATGTTGTGGCCGAAAAATCCACCTACACCAAACCGGAAGAGGTAATCGAGTTCGTAGAACGTACCGGCGTGGACTCCCTGGCAATCTCCATCGGGACCAGCCACGGCGCGAACAAGTTCACCCCTGAGCAGTGTACCCGTAACGCCGAGGGTGTTCTGGTTCCCCCTCCCCTGCGCTTCGATATTCTGGAAGAGATCGAAAAGCAGCTTCCCGGCTTCCCCATTGTGCTCCACGGCTCATCTTCCGTACCTGTCGACAAGGTAGAGACGATCAACAAATTCGGCGGGGCCATCAAGGATGCTGTGGGAATACCCGAGGAACAGCTGAGAAAAGCCGCCAAGTCAGCGGTCTGCAAAATCAATATCGACTCCGACGGCCGGCTTGCCATGACTGCCGCTGTACGGGAAGTTCTTGCCACTAAACCCGGGGAGTTTGACCCCCGCAAGTATCTCGGACCAGCCAGGGACTCCCTCAAGGATCTTTACATGCACAAAAACAAGGCTGTTTTGGGATCTGCAGGCCACGCCTGAAAACAAAATCACTGAAGAGACACTGTTTCAAAAGCTGCCAGGGAATACCCCCGTGCAGCTTTTTTATTCTGTGGGCACCTCTAAAAACTACTCTTTTCTCCATATCCTGCGTCGTCAAGATTTCCCGCGGTCCTCAACTCTTGTTGCCACAAGAGTTTGCGGGCGCTACAAAATCTTTCCTCCTTGACTATGGAAAAAATACCACGTTTTTAGAGGTGCCCCTGTCTTATATCAGATGCTGCCGGCGGGAAAGAAGAATACTCCCGGTTCCAATCAACAGGAACACAGCCAGGCTCAGTCCCCAGCGAAAGCTGTAGAAGAAGGCGGGAACAAGGGCCATGAGCAGAGATACCGGTATAATCAGTATCACGTAAAAGAGACGCAGGGCTCCCCTGGCCTGCAGATACTGCATCAGAATGAGCACAATGAGCACCAGAAAGAAGAATTCCGTAAGAGGCAAGCCAAAAAGAACGAAGGGATCCTGCACATGAATATACCGGACGCTGTTTATAGCGCCGGTGGGAATAAGGATTCCCATTGAAAAGGGCATCAGGGTCTCCTCGGAGAGGAAGGCGCTGAAAAAGCCGGAACGGAAGAGCAGCATTCCCACCACCGCTGCCAGTCCGAGAGCCAGGTAGGTTCTCAACCCCCATATAAACAGATCGGCGGTGAAGGAAGGTACCATACTTCCGGGAAAGGACAGAATCCACGAGAAGAATAGAAAGAGTAAAAAGGACCATACCCCTGCCGCCAGAGATTTCCACCAGTCCAGCTGATCAGGTAATCCGTTTTCTTTCAGGAGTAGCACAAAAAACGGCAACAGTAATGGAGAGAACAGCATAAACGCGATCATATGGCAAGATAGTAGCAGGAAAAGGTGCTTCGTGCAATCAACTTTGAGAATGTATGAGCGGGGTCAGGTCAGGGATTCCAGCTCAAGGCGGCTTTGAACGAGGCCGGCATGCTTTCGTTCATCCAGCGAGTATTGAGTAAAGAATACCCGGCCCTCCGTCTCCGTTATATTTCCCGCCAAATTTTCAAAGAGGTCAGCCATGGCCTCCTCTCTTCTCATAATATCCTTTAGTCCGGCAATATCGTCCTTCAGGTCCAGAGGTTTCGAAAGGCTCCGTATCCCCTCTTCCATGCTTTCCCGGGTAATCCCCTCGAAGAAATATTCTTCCAGTTCTTCTATTTCCGATTTATGCTCTCGTTCCTGATCAATGATTGTGTCCATAAGGCGCTGCAGGGAAGGTTTTTCGAGGGAGTTCCTGTAACGCAGATATTCGTTCATCGAGACATCTATCAGTCTTAGAATGGTCTCTTTCATACCGGCAGCCCCTTCGCGTTTACTCTAGGACAGATAAAATATATCAAATTTCCCCCAGGATGCAAATATATTCCTTTCAGCTATTTACATTCCATCCAAGAGCTTGCTATGTTAGGTGCTGATGCCCCGTTGGCTCTCATTCGTGGCGTACTTTCCAGTAAGCTGCCGTGGGTGAGTTATTGATTCTTTCCACGAGGGATGGTATAGTTCCATCTCATACCAGATATTTTTGGAGGACTATTGGCTGTTAAAGACCTGCGGATCAATGAACAGATCCGAGTTCGCGAAGTACGATTGATTGATGGCGACGGAGAACAACGCGGAGTGCTGCCGGTTAATGAGGCAATTCAGCTTGCCCAGGATGCCGGACTCGATTTAGTAGAAATCGCCCCGAACGCGAATCCGCCGGTCTGTAAGATCCTGGACTACGGAAAATATAAATTCGATCAGGAAAAGCGAAACCGGGAATCAAAAAAGAAGCAGAAGCTTCTGAAGATGAAAGAAATCCGGATGCAACCCAAGATCGAAAAGCACGACATGGAGTTCAAGGCAAAGCACATTCGGGACTTTCTTGAAGATGGAAATAAGGTAAAGGTCACGATTCGCTTTCGCGGGCGTGAACTGGCCCATACCGAACTTGGACGTGTGGTACTGGAAAAAATTATGGAGCTTTTAGGCGATTCCTTTGTTATCGACCGTCCGCCGGCAATGGAAGGGCGGTTCATGTCGATGATTCTGAACCCGAAGGCATCCAATAAAGCAAAGCAGAAGAAGAGCAAAGAGAGCGATACGAAGGAGGAGACGGCAGATGCCAAAGATGAAGACGCGTAGGGCCGCCGCAAAACGGTACTCCTACACCGGAAGCGGCAAAATCAAGTATAAGAAACAGGGCCTCAGGCATATTCTGACCAAGAAGAGTACGAAACGGAAGCGCAAACTTCGCAAGACTGGAATACTCAGTGAAGCGGAAACGAAGCGGGCCCGTGTGCTCATGCCCTATACCTAAGCAAAGGAGAACCTAAGAAATGCCACGCGCAGTAGACGGAACCAGACGTCACGACAGACGAAAAAAGATACTCAAATCCGCCAAGGGATTTTGGGGTCGACGCAAAAGTAACTTTCGGGCAGCCAAGGATGCCATAGCCAAAGCCGGCGTATATGCCTACAGGGACCGCCGGGCAAAGAAACGGGAATTCCGCAGACTGTGGATTGCCCGTATTTCTGCGGCCTGCAGAGACAGGGGAATAACCTATTCTCGTTTTATCAACGGTCTTTCAAAAGCAGAGGTTGAGATTAACCGTAAAGCCCTTTCGAATATGGCTATTGAAGATCCGAAGGCTTTTGATGCGGTTGTGGAAACGGCAAAATCAGCTCTGGGAGTTTAAACGCGTATGATTACGCTCGAACAGGTCCGCCTGCTTGATCAGAAGGTCAATCAGGCGGTGGAGCTTATTTCGTCCCTGAAATCCGAAAACCGTATGCTCAAGGATAAACTTGAGAGCTATCAGAAAAAAATATCCGAGCTTGAAGTCCTGCTGTCCGGCCTGAAAGAAGACCAGTCGGAAGTCGAGGTAGGCTTTCGAAAGGCCCTGGATACCCTTTCTGCTCTGGAAAAAGCCGGAGAGAACGCAGAAATCGCCCCGGAAGAGGAAAAGAATTTCGAAGCCGATGCAGATTCTGCCGATGAAGACCCTGAACTCGCCGACGAGGCTGAGCTGGACGAGGAAGAATCCCTTGAAGCTGAAACCGGGTCAGAATCTGAAGACGCGGAACTCGATATATTCTAAAAGCCGCAACAGGCACTGATAATGGGAAAGGAACCGCTGATGATCGATATTCTCGGCACGACTCTCAAGGTCAATACCGACGAGGATCCACGGTACCTTTCCCAGCTTATTAATTATCTCCATGAAAAAACCCATGAAGTCCGAAGCTCTACCCAGTTAAACGACCCTTTGAAAATTTCCATTCTTACATCCCTCTTTCTTATTGACGAGCTCTACAAGGAGCGCTCGGGCATTGAAAAAGCCGGAGAGAATGGGGATCTTTCAGTTCTTGCCGAAGGGATGATCAAAAAGCTGGAAGAGAGCCTCGATTAACGGGGCTAAATACCGCTTCTCCAATCTTTATTGTACTCTCCTTGCTTTTCTGCAGGCGCTGTGATTGACAACAGGGACAGGCAAAAGTTACTATCCCTAGCTGTATGGCCTTAATTACAAGTCAGCAGCTTTCGCGCTTCTTTGAAAGATACAACGATGTTAACCTGACCTTCACCAAGGACGTTGTTCGTGCAACAAGACTGCTGCAACGTAATACCCATATAAAGTGCCTTGGCGATCATTGGCCGTGCGTGCTGTATTCCTGTTCAATGAAAGGGGCCAAGGTTATCGCAAGCTTGAGTAAAAGCTTTTATGAAAAGCTGAAAAGCGCCAACAATCTCGTTACCCTGCATCTGGCTTTTGCTCAGGAAGACAAGAGTACTCCTTTGAGTTTTTTCGTTACCAGCAAGATCAATGGTTTTACTCCCTACGATAAATCCAAGCCGAACCTCAATTTTCTCAGCCTTGAATATACCCAGAGGCCTCCGGACGATCTCATCGTCATCCTCGGAACCCTGGCGGAGGCCAATATAAACTCCTCCCAGCGAAGAGAGGAACGCATCGAGATAACCGCCGATACAATCCGAAAACTCGGCCTGAAATCCAAGACGGGCCTGATTTACATTGATGGAATTCCGAGGAAATGCATCATCCGGGACCTCTCCTTCTCCGGCTCAAAACTGATTCTCCCCGGTATAGGGAAATTTCTTCTCAACAAAAACGCCCTGCTTCGTTTTGAGCTGTCCGAACGCAACAAGCAGATAAGTCTTGACGGTTCAGTGGTTCGAACGGAAAATGTGGCCGGACGCAAGGACCTGATTGCGGCTGCCGTCAAGTTTGAAGAACCGAAGGTTCCCTACGAATATAAACTTCTGATCAATGATTATCTCAACACCCTGCGCAGCAAGAAAGGAAACTTCAGCTGATTATGCCTGGAAAGCCCCTTGATTCAGTCTATTTCATTTCCATTCCGGAACAGTTCAGCCTTTCTGTGGGAGATTTTTCCGTCGATCCCGCCATCCTGCTCCCTGTGGAACTGCAGTCGCCTGCGGAGAAGCTGGATGTATCATCCATCAGCTGGGAAATGATCGTCTCCGGTATGTTGAGGGTGATTACATTTTCACCGGAACATGAAAACGCCGATTATTACCGCCGATTTGTTCTGGCGGTAAAACCTGATATTGAATCGGAGCTTGTCAGGGCAGGAATCGAAAAAGCCAGACATCACGATTACGACCTCGCCGAAGAGCTTTTTGCCACCGCTGCTGCGGTCAATCCCGAATCACTGGCCTCCTGGTTCAACCGTGCCCAGGTTTACGAGAGCCGGGCACGGTCGTATCAGCAGCTGGGAAATGACAGCCTTTGCCAGACCTTTCTTGAAAAAACGCGTCTGGCCTATGAGGCGGCTCTGAATATAGAACCCCGTTCCGTACAGGCCCTCAGGTCGGCGGGAGAGTTCTATCTTCGAATCGGAAACCATGAAAAGGCCCTGATCACCTTCAAGGAGCTGGCGGAACAGGAAGACAGCACCGGGGTGAGGGATATCATTGAAGAACTGACTACGCGGAAACGGCTGGATGCAAAGTTTCAGGAGGCCTACGCTGCCATTCTTGATGGCAGAGAGGAAGATGCCATCAGGTTTATCGACAACTTTCTTGCCGAATCCAATGCCACCTGGACCGCATGGTTCCTCCGGGGATGGGCGCTCAGGCGTATGGGTAACTATTCCGAAGCTGAAAAGAACTTTCGAACCGCCCTGGACTTGAGTGAACCCCAGACAGACATACTGAACGAACTGGCCATCTGCACAATGGAAAACGGTAAATTTGATGAAAGTCGCGGCTTTCTTGAAAAGGCACTGGAACTGGAACCCGAAAACGTAAAAATCCTCTCGAATATGGGAATAATCGCCCTGAAGCAGGGTAATCCTTCGGAAAGCGAAAATCATTTCAGACGAGTCCTCGAGATTGACCCGAAGGATCCCATCGCCCTGAATTTCCTGAATTACCTGGATTCATAATTCCCCCCCCCCAAAAAAAGCATAATTTTTTTTTGTTTTCTCTCTAAAGTTTAAGACCCGGGGTACCGAAGGTGTGAGTAAGGTAAAGTAGGCTTTACTGTGGTGCGTCGGGGTACTACTCCCCCTTATTCTGTTTATCGGAATTGCGTATTCAGGGTTTAGCAAAACTTTCCTTAAAAAAGGAAAAAAGGCACGGAGGCCTTTTTCTACCATTCTTTTCATGGAGGAAGAGATGATCATTAATCACAACATGAGTGCGATCTACGCGAACAATCGCCTCAACCAGACGAACCGAACTGTTCAGAACAACATGGAAAAGCTGTCTTCCGGACTGCGGATCAACCGCGCCGGCGACGATGCATCCGGACTGGCGGTATCGGAAAAGATGCGTTCCCAGATCCGCGGTCTGAATCAGGCTGCAGACAACGCTGAGAACGGCATCTCCTTTATCCAGACCACGGAAGGTTACCTGCAGGAATCCCAGGATATACTGCACCGGATGAGGGAACTGGCTGTTCAGTCCGCCAACGGCATCTACTCCGACGAAGACCGCATGCAGATCCAGGTTGAGATTTCCCAGCTCGTCGACGAAATCGACCGAATCGCAAGTCATGCCCAGTTCAACGGTATGAACATGCTGACCGGACGCTTCGCAGCAGACATGGGAGAAAACGTTGTTACAGCCTCCATGTGGTTCCACATCGGCGCCAACATGGATCAGCGGGAACGGGTTTTTATCGGTACCATGACCTCCAACGCCCTGGGTGTTCGGGACATCGGTTCAAACGAAATCATCAGCATGTCCTCTCCGGACAATGCAAACCGGGCCATCGGAACCCTTGATGCGGCACTCAAGAAGATCAACAAACAGCGGGCCGATCTGGGTGCCTACCAGAACCGCCTTGAGCACGCAGTTGTTGGTATTACCGTAGGGGCTGAAAACCTCCAGGCTGCGGAATCCCGCATCCGGGACGTAGACATGGCATCTGAGATGGTTGACTACTCCAAGAACCAGATTCTGGTACAGGCTGGAACCGCAATGCTGGCCCAGGCCAACATGAAGACACAGTCTGTGTTGCAACTTCTGGGATAGAGGGTTATATTAATAAGGTAAAACCGTCAGTTCTTTGAAAAAAACCCTCCGGGTTTAGTATGTTCGGTATGGGGAGTTCTTCCCTCTCCGGGTAAAATCGGGGATGAGGAAGACCTCCCTGTTACGTCGGATGGCATAACGGAGCGAAAGGCGCGCGGAAAGAGAAGCCTTTCGGCTGTCCGATAGTGACATACTTGCTTATAAGAGAGGCAAAGGATGCCTCTCTCAATCGATCCAGGAGGGTTATATGATAATAAATCACAACATGTCAGCCATGTACGCCAACCGGAATCTCGCTGTAAAAGGCAAAGAGTTAAACAGCAACATAGAGAAACTCAGCTCCGGTATGCGTATCAATCGGGCCGGCGACGATGCTTCCGGGCTTGCGGTATCCGAAAAGCTGCGGAGCCAGATTCGTGGACTCAACCAGGCAGAACGCAACATTGAAAACGGCGTGTCCTTTATCCAGACTACTGAGGGTTACCTTCAGGAGACCCAGGATATTCTGCACCGTCTGCGGGAACTGTCTGTACAATCTGCCAACGGTATCTACTCTGATGAGGACCGTATGCAGATCCAGGTTGAAGTCTCTCAGCTGGTTGATGAAATCAACCGGATTGCGAGCCACGCGCAGTTCAACGGCATGAATATGCTGACCGGCGCTTTTGCCCAGGAATCCGACCGGGTCATGCAGTTCCAGGTAGGAGCTAACATGGACCAGAACGAGCGGGTATACATCGGAACAATGACCGCTCAGGCACTCGGTCTGCAAGGCGCTCAGGGAGCGGCAGGAGAGATGATCTCTATTTCCACCCCTGATTCGGCGAACATGGCTATCGGTATGGTAGATAGCGCTCTGAGGACCGTCTCTAAACAGCGGGCCGACCTGGGTGCCTATCAGAACAGGTTTGAAGAAGCCTCTAAAGGCGTCGCTATCGCTGCTGAGAACCTTCAGGCTGCGGAGTCACGGATTCGTGACGTCGACATGGCCACAGAAATGGTTGATTACGCGAAAAACCAGATCCTGACACAGGCTGGTTCGGCGATGCTGGCACAGGCTAACATGAAGACCCAATCTGTTCTTCAGCTTCTTTAGTATTTATCATGCTCCGTTTACTGCAGTTCAAGAGATTTCTGGACGTCATCTCTTGAGGCAAGGGGGTCGGGAAGAAACCGCGCTTCTTCCCTTCTCTCTATTATCATAGTTGTTCCTACTTCATTGTTCTTCATCGACGTGAACTGACATAGAGCCTGGTATTAATGGAGTAATCCAGGGAGAAAAACAATGGACCTTGACATTAACGCAATCAGTCATGGGGGAGCTGTTCAGGGACGCCTGAACGACGCAAAAGCATGGAAGCAAAAGCGTCCGGCAGACACCAGGACTGAACAACCACGAACGATTCCCATGGAAAAGGGCCCGAGTCCTGATGAGGTACAGCGGATGCTCAGGGAAATCGTTAATTTCAGCAACACTTTTAACCGTCGGCTCAAGTTCTCTGTCAACAGGGATCTGAACCAGGTAGTGGTAAAGGTGATTGATCGGGACACCGATAAAGTAATTAAGGAAATCCCTCACGAAGGGCTGCAGCGACTGCATATGCGGCTCAAGGAGGCCATCGGGTTGCTCTTCGACGAGGAGATTTAAAACCAGTCTTTGTAGAGGACGCAACGCCTAATGTCCGACTTCTCGATCCCGGGTGTCTCAAGCAAATATAATACCGACAAAATGATAGAAGATCTCATGAAGCTTGAACGCGTTCCCCTTACCCGGGCCGAGGAGCGCATCGAGACTTTCGAGCTTCAAAAGCGCAACTGGCAGGAGATAAACAGAGGCCTTGCCCGGGTCCAGGACAGTGCAAAAAAGCTCTTTGGCTTTGAAAACCCTTTTATGGAACGCCTGGCCGTTTCCGGCGACGAAAGCATACTCGGAGCAAGCGCTTCCAGAGAGGCTGTTGAAGAGACCAGATCCGTCCTGGTAAAGAAAGTCGCCAGGGCCGACCGGTTTTTATCCGACAGTCTGGACAATGATTTTCGGGTAGCCAAAGGCATCTACGGTTTCAGTATCGGTGACCGGGAATTTTCCTTTTCCTATAACGGCGGAACCCTTGCGGATTTTGCCGCTACCCTGCAGCGGCGTTCCAACGGACTTTTACGCAGTTCCGTTGTAAAGAATACCCCCTCCACACAGGTTCTGATGATAGAAGGAACCCGTACCGGCAGTTCGAATACAATCAGTTTTCTCGAAGATTCCCGGCGTCTTGCCCTGGACGCAGGTATCCTGAAGCAGGCAGCCGCCGGTTCCCGCACCGTCGAACCGACCCCCGAGACGGTAAAGACTCCGGCGGGAGCCGTTTCGGGGTCTGCCGCCATCAGCGAGGGAAAGCTCGTTCTCGAACCTCAGACCCGCAGGGAGCTGCAGTTCAGCCCTCCCATACGGCCCGAAGCAGGCTTTATGCTCGAGTTTACCGTGGAGATTGAAAAGCTCCCCGAAGATGAATATGTCCCTCCCGAGCCGCCCTCCGGACCGGCTTCACCCGATCCGGGCGGGGTAACCCTCGATGATGTGACGGTACGCAACTTTGGAACGAATCCGGCATTGCCTTCATGGTCGCCTCCTCCCCCGCCGGTAAAAACCCTGGACATGAACATTCTGAGTCTCCGGCAGAGCGGAAGCTCGGTCAGGCTCCCTCCCCTTCGGGACCAGGAAGGTACCCAGACTGTCCAGGTTCCCCTGGAACCCGGCAGCGGAAGCATACAGGCCTTGATTGTTGATAATATCAATACCCATCGCAGGGTCAGTGTTTCAGCGGTCCGTTTTTACGATCCCGATTCCCGGGGAGATCTCGAACCGAAGAACCCTGTGGCCACAGCCTCAGATGCAGTTATCGAGGTTGATGGAATCGAGGTAATCCGGGAATCCAACGAGATCGACGATGTGATTCAGGGGGTAACCCTTGATCTTCGACGTCCCGGGGATCAGGCGATCGACCTGGAAATAACCCCGGACAGAAAGACCGCAAAGGATTCCATTATCGAGTTTGTCGGGTACTATAATCAGCTGATAAGCCAGATAAACATCTACACCAGTCGTGACGAGACGGTTGTCAATGAACTTGATTATCTCAGCGACGATGAACGCGAGCAGGCCCTTGAGAAACTCGGGCTTTTTCAGGGAGAAACAAGCCTGACCCAGATGAAAAACCGTCTTCAGCGCATTATGATGGACCCCTACACCACCCGTTCAGGCAGTGAACTTGCCCTGCTGGCACAAATCGGGATTTCAACCAACAGCAGAACAGGAGGAGCATTGCGGGCCTCAAGGCTCCGGGGATATCTGGAAATAGATGAAGCCGCCCTGGACAAGGCACTTGAATCCCGGCTGGAAAGCGTAAAAGACCTCTTCGGCTACGATTCCGACGGAGACCTGATTGTCGACCAGGGTGCAGCGGTCTCCATCGATAACTATATCCGGCCCTATGTCCAGACCGGAGGCATAATTGCCTATAAAACCTCGGCCATCGATGGTCAGATCGACAGAACCAACCGCGAAATCGTCAATCTTGAACGCAGCCTGGAACGGAAAGAGCAGCAGTTACGCCGTGAGTATGGTATGATGGAAGGAGCATTACAGCAGCTTGAAGACAATTCCAGATCTCTGGAGAGCTTTAACAACCGTAATCAGGATTAAAATCCGTATCAGAATCAGTAAGGATGACCATGGAAGTTATAATAAACAGCAATCCCGTAGATGTACATCTTGAAGAAGAAAAGAACGCCTGGGAGGTTGTCCGGCAGCTGGATACCTGGCTTGTGGCGGAAGGCTTTTTTATTACCGGACTGCTTGTTAACGGAAAGGCCGCTTCAATCTCCGACGATGATGCCCTGAAAGGGATTAGCATTAATTCCATCGGGAACCTGGAAATCCTTGCCCAGCCCCTCAATGAACTCAGCATAGAACGCTATTCCACGCTGCTGCAGTATTTTTCCTATATGTATCGGGCTCTTCAGGAGGGTGATGTAAAGCTCCTCAAGGATTTATCCTCCGAAGCAGGTCCCGTCATCAACAATATGGATTCAATACTCAGGCTGAAGGTCGGAGATAAACCTGTGTCGGAGGTTTTCTCCCGACTCATCTCGGAGATGAACTTTGATGGAGACTCCCCGACTGTTCCCGCCGATCTCAAGAACTTTACAGCCAATCTCTGTATTTTTATAGAGAGCCGTGCCAGGGAAATCGCGAATCCTCTGCTGGAACTCCGTTCTACCGCATCCTTGCTTGAATCCTACATTCCAAAACTCGAAGAAATCCCTATTCTGCTTCAGACCGGCAAGGAAAAAGAGGCCATGGAGATGGTCATAGCCTTCTCCGAGATAAGTGAAAAGCTTACCCGGCTGTATCCTCTCCTCAAGGAACGGGACAGTGAAAACCTGATGACCCAGGAGATAGACGGGGTATCCTTCGAAGAGTTTTACATCGATCTGAACGCCAAATTTCAGGAACTCACCGAGGCATTGGAAGCCGAGGATTCGATCCTGATAGGCGATCTTCTGGAATATGAGATTGCTCCGAAAATTCGGGAACTGACCGGTTCCATAGAAAATTTACCGGCCTTCGCGGACAGCAGCCTATGAGGATACTCATACAGACGACCTTTCAATGGAAGGAGACCGACCCTGTCTCCATGGTGATCGCAGGGCTTATCTTTGCCGGTTTTATTGTTTTTCTTTTTATCGCCAATGCTGCTTCCCGGAATTCCACAGGCAGACCCTCTTCCGGCGGAAACAGGCGCTTCAGCAGACGGTCTTTCTACGTCCGGGCCAAGAGCCTGGGTCTGAATCATGTCCAGATCAAGACCCTGCAGAACCTGATCAAACGCTTCCAGCCTGTCAATCCCAACAATATTCTGTACAACTCATCCCAGCTTGACTCCCTCCTCAGGCGGGGAATTCAGAGTATTGACGGCCTGAGCGCTTCGGATCAGCAGAAGGAAAACCAGAAGCTCCAATTGTATCGTATAAAACAGAGTATTGAACGTAATTCAAGCCGCAAGACCCTCTATTCGAACACGAAACAGCTGACCGCGGGGATACAGCTTGTCCTTACCCCGGAACATGGGGGACGCTTTCAGAGCAAGCTCCTGACCAATCTCAAGGGCTCTCTGGCGGCCTCTGTTCCCCTGGATGCCGAGGGACACCAGATACGATGGAAACGCTGGACGAAACTCAATGTTTTTTTCTGGCGCTCCAACGGACAGGGATACTTCTTTACTACAAAAATCAGCGGCTATGGAAAGGTCCGGTCCGCGGATGCCCTTTTATTGAACCACACATCCTCTATAACCCAGGCCCAGCAGCGTAAATACCGGCGACGCAGCATAGAACGTCCCGCCTACTTTTTTCCCGTCCGAATCATGACCGAGGGCATTGGAAAGGATGCCAAAAAGCGGGCCTACGTGGAAGGCAACCGGGGAACCCTGGCAACCATGCTGGACATTTCCAGCGGCGGCTGCAGCATTCGTACATCCAGACCGCTGTCAAAGGGTGACCTTATCAAAGTTGATTTCGAGACCGACCAGCGATCGAAAATTTCCTTTTACGGCAAGGTAATGCACACCAGAAAAGCGCGTCCCTTCGGCGGGGTAATGCATATAATGTTCACCCGTATCAGCAAACGTAACCTTAATAACATCAACGCCTACATTTACAACTACAGTACCTCCTGATTCCCTGCTTCCTGATATTGACCTCTCACATTTTTTTGCCTACAGTTATGTTCATGAAAATTCATGAGATTCGCAATCTCACCAAGAAAGAGACCCCCCTTCATTACAGGAATGAATACACCGGTTCGCTGGTGTATTCCGCCGGAAAGATTGAAGAAGAGGCTGTCGTTGAATTTACCCTGGAGCGTACAGCTACCGGAAATGTCGATATATCCGTCTCTTTTCCCTCTTCCATCCATTACCCCCTTGTTCCCGCGGTAAAAAAGGTGAAAGCCTACATAACTGGTCTGGAAAAAACCGGGAGACTGCTCTGAATTCCCACAGATGCAGCTCTCCTGAAGAGACCATCTCCTTTGGCCGCAGTGTAGGCGCTTCCCTGACGGCGGGAGATATTGTTTCTCTGGAGGGCAGCCTGGGCGCCGGCAAAACAACCATGGCCAAGGGTATTATCGAAGCCCTGGGCGTGGCAGAAACCGTAACAAGCCCGACCTTTACCATAATTTCTGAGTACTCCGGCAGGCTTCCGGTGTATCATATGGATCTGTACCGTATAGAGGACGAGGAAGAGCTCATTCATCTGGGCATCGATGAAATCATTTACGCCGGGGGAATATCCATAATCGAATGGATCGATCGCCTTCCAGAGTTGCCCTCCCGGTACCTGCGGGTCCTGCTGGAGGTTGTTCAGCCCTCGGGAGACAGGCTTGTCACGGTAGAAACTATCGAAGGACCGAGCCCCTCATGAAAATCCTGGCCTTTGACACCTCCGGTCCTGTGCTGTCCGTCGCCCTTGAGACCCCGCGGGGAAGATATGCCCTGATCCGTGATATCGGTCTGCGCCACGGGGAAATTCTGGCCTCCCTTATTCAGCAGCTCTGCACTGATGGGGAAACATCAATACGGGACCTGGATCTTATTGTCTGTGCCCGCGGTCCGGGCTCCTTCACCGGTCTTCGTATAGGCATGTCCCTGGCCAAGGGGCTTTCCGCCGGAAGCGGAGTTCCCCTGGTTTCCCTTCCGGTACCGGATATTCTTGTTCACCCCTACTCCTTTTACGCGTCCCCGGTAATTCCGGTAATCGATGCCAAAAAAGGACGCTTTTACGGGGCATGCTACATCGGCGGAACCAGGAAAAGCGAATATTTTGATCTGGATGCAGAAACGATTGTACGACGTTATAATTCAGCCGAAGGGATTCTTATAGCTGGCCCCGATGCGGAACTTTTCAAATCCGGACTCTCCGAGACCGGGAATGTTTCCTTTGCCCCTTACTCTCCGACAGCGGTTTTTGATATGCTTTCCATGGGACCGGTTCAGCTTGAAACGACCGGTCCGGATGCTCCCGGGCAGGGTCCCCTGTATATACGGAAAAGTGAAGCAGAACTGGGAATGGAGAAGGATAATGGAGGATGACAGGACGGGCATCATCCGTTTTAAGGAGAATCATCATAAGCGGAGTGCAGTTCCCCAGGCAGTTCTGGGATCCGATCTTCACACGACCTGGGTAAATAAGGCCTTCAAGGATCTTTTTCACCACCAGGATACCTGTACCGGCGAACATATAGCGACTTTTGCACACCTGACCGGACTCGATGGGAGATCCCTCTTCCATCAACTGAAAGATCCTTCGACGGGCTACTCCTTTACCGGTAATGGAGAAAGCAGATTCCAGCATTACCCGCGGCTCATTACCAATGTTCATATTGTTCCCATATTCCAGGAACCCTATGCCGATGAAATCATCGAAGGATACTGTGCCTATTTTCACGATGCCACACAAAGTCACAAACAAAGCTTAAGGGCGATCTTTTTGAGTCTTCTGGAAGCATCCCGGATGAAGGACAATGATACCGGCCGTCATATTGAGCGGGTTAATCGTTACTCCGCTCTTATGGCTGAATACATGTACAAGGATGGTACGGATTTACAGGTAGACCGTGATTTTGTGGATAACATATCCTTCCTGGCTGCCATGCATGATGTAGGAAAGATAGGTGTTCCCGATGACATCCTCAATAAAGCGGGCCCTCTGGCGGACTGGGAATGGGAAATCATGACCACCCACACCTTGAACGGGGCCTATATTCTCGGGGCCTATCCTGATTCCATGGCGGTCGAAATTGCCAGGAGTCATCATGAACGCTGGGACGGTTCCGGGTATCCCTATGGCCTTATGGAAGATATGATTCCCTTGAGCGCCCGTATCGTTACCATTGCGGATGTCTACGATGCCCTGCGCAGCAGGCGTGCGTACAAGGATGAGATGAGTCACGAGCAAGCTTCAGAATTGATTATACTCGGGAGCAGAACTCAGTTCGACCCTGACCTGGTGGAAATATTCCGGGTCCTCAAGGATAATTTCGCCGATATCTACAATGAACTCGACGACGCTAGTCATCCTCACTCTTCCGGGACGAAGAGGTAAAAAAATCCGCCAGGCTTCCAAGGTCCGAGGGACTTTTTGAGGCTGCCCTGTTCTCACTCTGGATTGCCTCATAGACTTCGTGGCGATAGACCTTTACAGTTTTTGGTGCAAGGATTCCCAGCTTTACATGGTCTCCCTTGATTTCAACGACGGAGACCTCGATGGTATCATTTATTATGATCTTCTCATTCAGTTTTCGCGAGAGTATCAGCATGCGGTATCCTCCCCCGCATGTTTCATCTCTTCGATGATGCTGTGCCGCACGTGCCAGCGTTCGTCCCCCGAGATAATCTGCCGGCCCTGCCGGGTCTGACGATTAATCAGGAGCGGCCCCTGCAGGTTGGCGGTCATTCTTTTCTGATCCTCAGGAATGGTAACTATGGAAAAAACGAGAAGGTTCGCATCCCCCTCTTTGAGGATCCCCAGGGCTTCAAGGTCTTCAGTGGAAACAGCGGGAGAATAATCAGGCCGGAATACCCGGGGGTCTATCAGAACAAAGGCTATGTCCCGTTCATCCAGCGATTGGAACCAGTAGAAAGGGGGATGTTCAGAGTCCATCAAGGCGAATTCAGTAAAACCCTCGAATCCGAAGAGCCCTTTTTGCAGGGTAATTCTCTGTCTTTCGTCAATGTCCAGTTCCCCGTAAGCTTTGGTATCAATCATCATGCCGGTACACTCCTTTCAGACTGGGCCTTAACGCAGGAAATCCATCAAAGTGGGCTGCAGAATGCGTCCGGCGGTCTGAAGGGCCGCCTTGTGGGTGTATTCAAGCATCTTGAGCTCCAGAATGGCCTCCGCCATGTCGATATCAGAAGCCAGTGAGTTCTGTTCCTGAGTCTGGGGGATTTCACGGTTCAGACGGTTCCAGACAATCTCCATCCGTTCATCAACGGATCCCAGTTTGGCGATCTCCTGGACCAGGTTATTCTGGGCTGTGGTGATTCCCTGGATACCACGTCCGCCGATATCGAGGGTATCCCCCGAGTAGAGACTGTCACGCAGGGATATTACCATGTCAAATACCGAACCGCCGGATTCCCGGGCATCCGAAGCGATATTGAAAGGAGGTCGTCCGTTTCCGGAAACAACACCCAGATCCTGCAGTACTGTACCCCCCTGTTCGTCTTCCAGAAGAATCTGGTGGGGCACAGTACTGCGAATATTCAGAGAATTTGAGACGGGATCCAGGTAGGCATCCACCGCCGCATCGGAATCCTTTATTTTGGCGATAATGCCGTGAATATTGTCTCCCGCAGCAAGAGGAACACGTACCCCGTCTATCAGGATCGCGGTATCCTCCGCAACCGTATAAGTTTCGGCGTTCACACCGGAGAAGATCTGATGCTGCTCCGCCCAGAAAATATTGTTGCCCCGGAACCCTGCGGGAATCAGATTTTCATCGGATATCTCCACAAAGTTGTCTTTGTTGCCCCCCACATAGTCGACCTTGGAAATAACCCTTCCATTGATTTCCGGATGCCTGGATTCCAGAGCACGGAAGGGCTCGGTGATATTCCGGTCTCCTCCGAATAGTTTGCTTCCGTCTGCACCGGAGGAGTTGGCTACTTCCACCAGCTCCTTCAGAAGCTCATTGACCTCCTGGCCCATAATCTTTTTGTCATCCTTTGTAAAGGTGCCGGTGGCTCCCTGGACGGCGATTTCCCGTATCCGGTGGAGAATCTGATTGGCCTCGTTCATGTAACCCTCGGCCACCCGGCGGAAGCTCTGGACATTCTCCACGTTCTCCTGGAAACGTTCCAGCCGGGAAATCCGGGAGAGAAAGCGGGCTGAATGGGCTGCGGCTACCGGTGCATCCCGCAGTTCCTTGATCCTCGTCTGTTCCGCCATCTTGTTCTGAAGGTCATTCATCAGCTTCTGCCGGCGGTAGGTGTGGTAGATCATGTCGTTGTTTGCCTGGTTCGTGCTAACTCTGTTCATTATCAAACTCCAAGGCGGTTAATGATTGTGTCGAGCATGGAATTAAAGGTGCTGATAAATCTGGCTGCAGCGTTGTATCCGTGCTGAAATTTAATAAGCTGAGAGAACTCTTCGTCTATATTTACCCCGGAGAGGGCCTGTTTCATTCCTTCAAGCTCCTTCATTACCAGGTTCTCCGTTTCGAAGGTCCGCTGAGCCTGTTCACCCCTCAAGCCGGCATCGGCTATGGTTTCTGCAAAAAAGTCGTCGAAGCTCATCAGGTTTCCCAGCATTACAGGGCGCGTTCTCAGCTGGGCTACAGAGAGGGCAGCGCTCCCGTCTCCGGGATTCGCAGGCCTGCCGTTTTCACCGAACCCGGCGGCAAGGCGATTGATATCGTTTTTCAAGGCCCCTGAGATTTCTATCCAGCCCGATGGGTGGGCCACCGGAGCTACGGCATAATTATCTCCACCGCCGCGGAAAGCCAGAACCGCGTCGGCCTGTTCCCAGTCATAGGCTCCCTCGGCTCCCGAGCCCTGAAGAATGCCGGCATAGCCCACGAGAAACTGTCCGGAATCCTCGATGTGGCGGATAACAAAATCGGGATTTTCAAGCTCCGTCGCCGGCAGAGCCTTCATGGCCATTCTTCCGGACTGGTCAAGCCGTGCCACGACTTCGGCCCCTGAGCGGTTGATTCTGCTGATTACATCCCCTACGGTATCCGTGGGATTATAGGGGATTTCTATATTTCCCTGCGGACCGGACAGCGTAATAGTGCCCTGCAGGCCCAGATGATCCTGAGGATTGAGATTGTTTGTTCCGCTGACCCGGAAAATGTAGGAGGAATCGAACTCCCCGTCTCCGTTACGGTCGTAGTTTCCCGCCACATCTGTAACAAAGGGAACTTCTTCAAAAAAGGCCCGGCCATTCTGTCCGTCCAGACCATAGGCGGAACGATGGATCTCGTTAACAAGATCGATATAATTCATGGCCAGGACATCGAGCTTCTGAATCTCCCCGCGGATGTCTCCGTCCCGCAAATCCAGCAGGGCCTGGAGTTTTCCTCCGGTAAAATAGGCCTCTTCGCCGCTCTCCGCCCAGCGGACGGTGGAGTAGCCTTCGTTCAGGGGATTCGGGTCGGTTCGCAGGGGGGTAAGGACCCTCCCCTGCATCAGATGCCGCCCCTGGGTATGAATGGAAAACTCGTCGGGGTCGCGGTTATCCACGGTAATATTGATGAGGCCCGAAAGCTCCTTGACAAGAAGATCACGGCGGTCAAGCAGATCGTTGGGGTTGTCCCCCAGGGCTTCCACCTTAAGAATCTCCTCGTTCAGGGATCGTACATCGTTGAGTATTGCGTTAACCCTGCCCACGGTGGCGGTCAGATCATCCTCCACCATGTTGCGGATCTCCTTCATCCGGGAGTACTGGCGATGGATACCGTCCATCAGAGCCTCGCCTCTCTGTACCACCGCCTGCCGGGCAGCTCCCTCCTGGGGGTGTATGGACAACTCCTGCCAGGAGTCCCAGAAACGGTCCATCAGGGTTCGGACCGAAGATTCTGTGGGCTCGTTATACACCTGTTCGAGCTGCAGCATATAGGAGTCCCTGGCCTCCCAGTACCCCCTTCCGTTTGCCCGGGAGACAATCTTGCCCTCCAGGAGTTCGTCATGGACCCGCTCTATCCGGGTAATATCCACCCCCTGGCCTATCTGCCCAGGGGTATTCTCCCGGTTCAACTGTGGCATATAGAGGGCATCGGTGGGTTTGAAATGGACCCGCTGACGGGAGTAACCTTCGACAGAAGCGTTGCTCAGGTTGTGTCCCACCGTTGTCATGCCCTGGGTATGGGCTATCAGGCTTCGTTTGCCGATTTCAATGCCGGAAAAGGTTGATTGCATTACAGGGACTCCTTACAGGTGCTGGTTTACCACCAGCGGTTCAGTGTCAGCAGTCCTGGTCTTTCCATGGCGGGAATAAATCCGCCCCTTGCGGTAGGGAAAGAGTTCGTTCAGGACAGCCTGCATTGTATCGCTGACACTTCGTATATGGCTGTCCAGGCTCCAGGTAACTCCCTTGATTTTAACGGTAGTGAATTTCAGGCTGCGGTACAGTTCCGCACATTCGCAGCGCATATCCTCGGGCAGACTCATTATTGCCTGGTAAAAGGGAATTGAATCGTCTGCATCAAAATCCGCGCACAGGGCGGAATAGGCATCCCGGCGTTTTTTTTCTGTTGTATCAATCCAGTCGGCGATCTGCCCCATACGTTCCATATGATCCGACAGGGAAGTCCAGTCGCTCTGCTTGAGGGCATCTCGAAGCTTTTCTTCGTTGCACCGGAACTCCTCCATAAGGGAGATTTCCTGTTTCATGATTTGAACTAGTTCTTTAGCAGTTTTTAAACCCTTGGTGGACATAGATACTCCTCTTCTTCTATATTCGGCTGTTTGCCTGCGCCGGTTAAGAAGAAAATGGAGTCCCCTTACCATGGAAAAAACGGGGAAACCCTTTCTGCAACTTTCGCTGCACTAATCTATTGGTGTCCCGAATCGTGGGGATAAAAAGTTCCCGGAACGCGAATATACCGGAAAACAGGATAAAATCCATGAAATGCATGAGCGTTACCAGTAAATCCCGGGGGGTGGAGGTGTTACTGCAAACTCATCCCCACGGTTCTGAACACTAAACACGTATCAGGGGTTCTGAGCCTGCCTGAGAATCTGCTGGTCCCTCAGCAGCAGGGGATTACCCGATAACTCGTCAAGACCTTCCTGGATAAGATTCCCCGCCTCCCTGTATCGTTTTTCCCGGAAAAGTGCCACAAAGCGGTTATGGTAAAAGGCCGCAGCATTATGGGTGAATATCTCGAAAGCCTGACGTATCCGCTGGTCCGTCGATTTCTGAAGCTCATGATCCCGGAAGTACTCCAGAGCTGCCAGATCCCCCTGGTCCAGGGCTATCTCTTTTGCCCGCCGTATATGAAGAACAGCAAGATACTCACTGTAGGTAGCATCCGAAATCAACCCATCATCGTGCAGGCGTTCCAGCTCCGTCAGGGAATCAAGGGGACCCCTTGTGGTACTGTAGCGGTAGATCAGTCCGTCCCCCAGAATATGGCGGTATTTCAGGAAGCTCTCTTCCGAAAGATCCCCCATTCCGTGCCGGAAGGAGAGCCGCGCCAGGGCCTCCTCTTCCCGCCCATCCCGACCGGCGATTACCGAAGAATTGTACAGAAGGGTATCCAGAATATTCGAATATTCATCATTCTCCCCCCAGCGAAGCCTCACCGCGTCGAGAAATTCCAAAGCCTCATCGAATCGCCGTTCTCCATTCAGAACAGATGTGTAATTGATAAACTCTTTTCTCATCTCCGCTTCGGTCCGTTCGGTCCGTGTCATGGCGTAGCGGTCCACCGCAAGCGGTACGGCCAGGTCGATTCTGTTTTCCCGCTGCAGCCTGGATATCCTGTTCTGCAGGATGAGACCGACAAGCTCCCTTTCATCGATGCCGGTCCGCAGGTGGTAATTTCCCGGGGGGACGTAGGTGAATCCCGTCTGGCCGAAGGCGTTGATAAACTCCCGTTTCTGTCCGGGATTATACCCGTAGGGATTGGTCGTCTCCACATCGGTTCCGGTACCGTTTTCGATTACCCTGCAGAAAGCGTGGTCAGGAGTAACGACCCCCTCAACCTGCAGACCCGCGAAGCGCGCCGCAATGGCATATAGAACGGCGGAAGAAACGCAGTTGTACCGACCCGTATTCAGGCTTACATGAATCAGTGTCTGGGGTTCAGCATAGCGGGTAAAAAGTTTCTCGTGAAGGTAATGAAGCACCGCTTCTCCCGCCGGAAGGGCACCGCTTTTTTCCCGCACATACCCGGGCAAACCGGAAAGCAGGCTGTGTATCCGGTTCCGGTACTCAGGAAAATCCTGCTCCCCGAGCCCGGAGGCGAACAGAGACGCTTCAATGAGCTGTGAAACCGCCGGGGGTCCGTCCAGACTTCCGATTCCGGAGGTCCAGGGAGACGGTTCAATACGGGGATAATCCTCAGCTCCCAGGCCTGCATTAACCAGTATATAGAGCAGAGTTAATAAAGCCGCTTTTTTTCCTCTTTTCATAGCCTTCCCATAGTCAGAATATTACGAGTATACTACATGCGAATCAAGGAATACTTGATCTTCCTTATATGGAATATGTAATAGAACGGAAGAAGGAGCTTGAACTATGCAGCCCCAGCGAGACCTCATAATAGTTGGCGCAGGAGCAGCGGGATTGAGCGCAGCTGTATATGCCCTGGAAGAACGTCTGGACACTCTGGTAATAGAGGAAATGGCCGCCGGGGGACAATCACTGGTAGTAAACGAACTTATCAATTATCCCGGATTCCCGAACCCGGTAAGCGGGGTCGACTTTTCCATGCGAATGGAGATGCAGGCCCGTAACCTTGGGGTGGAGATCCTCAATACCAGCGTCATTTCCCTTGAGCGTAATGGTTCCGGCTTTGTTATGGAGACCGCAAAAGGAACAATGGAGGCAAGGGCCATAATTCTCGCCACCGGTTCGAAACCAAAGCAGCTTGAGGTGCCCGGGGAAAAGGAGTTCTCCGGCAGGGGAGTCTCCTACTGTGCCACCTGTGACGGTCCTTTCTTTAAAAACAGACGTATAACAGTAGTGGGAAGCGGTGATTCTGCCTGCGACGAAGCCCTGTACCTCTCGGGTCTTTCTGAGAGAATCAGTATCGTTCACCGGGGAGAAACCATGAGCGCCCGTTTGGGTCTTGTTGAAAAGGTAGAAAAGAACCCCCATATACGGCGCTTTCCGTACAGTGAGATAATCAGAATACAGGGACAGCAGAAGCTGCATTCCGTCACTCTCAAGGATGAGAAAACAGGCGAAATCTGTGAGCATGAAACGGACGCCCTCTTTGTTTTTATAGGTTCTGTTCCCCGCACCGAACTTGCCATGGGTGCCAGAAAAGATCGTCATGGCAAGCTGCTTACCAACGAAAAGATGGAAACAAGTATTCCAGGACTCTTTGCTGCCGGAGAAGTACGCAACACGCCGTTCCGTCAGATAGTTGTTGCCGCCGGAGAAGGTGCTGTGGCAGCCAGGAGCGCCGCCGAGTATATTGATTCCAGGGCTCTGCACTGATGATATTCTCGAAGAGACTGGCATTTCTGCTTGTTCTCGCGTTGCTTACCCCTGGTATTCACGGGGCACAGGCGGAAACCGTCTCCTGGCAGGACAGGGATTTAGGGAAATCCCAGGCTTTTTCCATGGCCTCATCCATGAGCGACGAAGAACTCCTGGGTCAGGTTTTCATGATAGGCTTCAAGGGACCCGGGGCGGATTCCACAATTCTTAGGTGGATCCGGGAGAAACATATCGGCGGGGTCAAGATCTTCGGATGGAACGGCGAGGACCTCAAGGTCCTTGCAGGGGCTGCGGGAACCATGCAGCAAACAGCGGCGGAGAGCGGCCAGGGAATTCCCCTCTTTATTGCCACTGACCAGGAAGGGGGGTGGGTACGCCACGTCAAGGGAGAAACCTCCATTACCCCGGGCAATATGGGAATTGCTGCCGGGGGACTCCCCTACGATGCATACCGGACGGGAAAACTCATCGGGGCGGAGCTCAGGGCCCTGGGAATCAACATGAATTTCGCTCCCACCGTGGATGTCTATGTCAATCCGGAGGCCCACGTTATAGGTCCCAGATCTTTTTCCTCGAACCCCTCAACCGTAGCTGTTATGGCCCAGGCCTACTATCACGGTATGCGTTCGGAGGGAATCATATCCACGGCCAAACATTTCCCCGGACACGGAAACGCCGATGAGGACTCCCACGGATTCCTTCCAATAATTAACGACGATATCGAGACCCTCATGGAGCGGGACCTTCTGCCTTACAGGATGCTCATTCCCGAAGGGCTGCCCGCGATAATGACCGGACACCTTGCTTTTCCGGCGCTTACCGGTGACGCTACACCTGCTTCACTATCGAAAAAGCTCATCCATGACCTGCTTCGTCTGCGTCTCGGCTTCAACGGACTTGTTATTACCGACGACCTGAGGATGAGCGGGGCTCAGCAGGGGGGTGAAAGCATTCCCCAGGCGGCGGAGGCTGCCCTGCGTGCCGGAAACGACATGATCATGATCTCCCTGGATTCCCGCCTGCATCAAAGGGTATGGGACCATCTTCACCGGGTACTTGAGACGGATCCCGATTTCCGCGAGATCCTCAGGAACGCGGTTACCAGGATTCTCACGATCAAGGAAGAATACCTGAACCGCCCCTGGTCGGTACCTCTGGAACCTGACCCCACGATCCTGGACAAGGCAATTCCCGCGGATACGGAGTATCTTTTTCAGCAGGCCTGCAGGGCAATCACGGCGGTGGCAGATAAGAGTCTGCCCCTGGATCCTTCCGCGAAGATCCTTCTTGCAGGTCAGCTCGGGGGATTTTTCCGGGAGGGGAAACGGCGCTTTCCCGCTTCCGACAGCTTCGACTTCGCCTATACCCCCTTCTATTCCGCTCCCCCTGGAGCGGTGGAAGGAATAATCAGCCGGGCAGGCCGTTACGAGTACCTGGTGTTTCTTCTTGCAACGCCGGGGAGCGCGGAGGTTCTCAGCGAAGTTGTTCGAAAGGCCCCTGAACTGAAACCCCGCATTGTGATCATCTCCGTACTTACCCCGGTTTATCTTTTTTCCATGGACTGGGTTGATACCGCCCTCGCCGCCTATGGCACCGGGGATGAATCCTTCGCTGCCGCCTTTGCCGCCCTTGCCGGGGAGTTTATTCCCAGGGGCAAACTCCCTGTAAGTAAAGCTTCCTTTGGAGAATAAGGTTCATGCTCCGCCCTTGTCATCCAGGTTATGTATCTGTTGTCTCCGACTTTCTGCTGGCCCACGAGGAGCTTTGGACGGCCCTGACGGACAGGCTTTTTTTCAAGGGACGACTCCGGACGTCCAGGAAACTCGAGGATCTGTACCTGCTGGAGGGAACTCAGGGACTCCGGGGCCTGATTTACCATGAATCGGCCGGATTCACCTTCCCTGCAGTCATTCCTCCCCTTGATACTGTCGATATGAATACCCTGGGAGAAGCACTGCGTTCCTTCGGGAAGATTACAACCCTCATGGGAAATTCACGGGTTATAGACGTCTGCACGGCGGCTGTCGGCAGAGCCCCGGCCTACCGGGTGGATTATCTGCACATGGTCCGTCCCTGCAGAGCCGGCTGTTTTTCAGCTGAGAACCCTGTTCCCCGGGAGATTTACGAACACCTCAAACCGGGACAGGTCCGGGAGGTATATCCTCTGCAGCGGGCCTACGAAATAGAAGAAGTCCTGCTGGAACCGGAAAAGTTTAATCCCCTTATCTGCATGAACCACCTGCGGGAGGCCCTTAAAAAGCAGCAGATATACGGAACCCGAATAAACGGCAGTCTGGCCGCGAAGGCGGGAACAAACGCCCTGGGTGTGAACTGGGTACAACTGGGAGGAATCTTTACTCTCCCGGGCTTCCGTGGACGGGGTGTTGCCCGCCGGCTTATGGCCCGGCTTCTGGAAAATCTTGACGAACAGGGACTGGGCTCGACACTCTTTGTAAAACCGGAAAACATCCCCGCCGTAAGTCTTTACAGAAGAGTCGGTTTTACCGACACCGGGCCTTTTTCCATCGCCTATTATCTGCGCTGAACCGTCCATCCCTCCCGGGACACTACTGCCCCTTTTCCATGGCCTGGAAGCAGGATATACTCCTATCGATGCCCTCACGAAATGTACTTAAAATACTGATGGTCTCCAGCGAAGCGGTACCCTTCGCAAAATCCGGAGGCCTTGCCGACATGGTCGGTTCCCTTGCCAAGCATTTAGCCGGTCTTGGTCATGATGTTAAAATGCTGATTCCCGCGTACAGAGGCGTAGACTATACCAGAGAGGAAAGCATCAATGTATCGGTGAATGTCGGATTCAGAACCGAGAACACCGTATGCGGGAGAACCACCCTTGCAGGTTCAAATGTATCGGTGTATCTCCTGGAACATCCCTACTTTACCGAACGAAAGGGTATCTACGGGAACGAAGAGGAGGAGTTCTTCGCGGATAATGCGAAACGCTTCGCCCTTCTCTCCCGGGCCGCCTTTTCCCTGCTCAGGGCCATAGACTGGAAACCTGATGTAATTCACAGCCATGACTGGCCCACGGCCCTGGTTCCGGTATACCTCAGAACCCTGGAACGAAATCAAGGTTTCGAGGGAACAATTTCTCTTTTTACCATTCACAATATCGGCTATCAGGGAATCTTTTCTCTTCATGATCTGCACTACACCAGGCTTCGTCTGAAGGATGTCTGCCTGGAGAAAGGCGAACACCTGGAACAGCTTAACTTCCTGCGGGGAGGGATACGCTGCGCCGACTATGTGAGTACCGTCTCGCCTCAGTACGCCCGGGAAATCCGTACAACCCGTTTTGGGCATGGTCTTGAAGCTGAACTGGAGAAGAGACGGGAAGATCTTTTCGGCATTCTAAACGGCATAGATGCGGAGATCTGGAATCCTGAGACCGACTCATACCTGCCTCTGAACTACTCGAAAACAAGCCTGGAGAAAAAACTGCAGGTCAAGACAATCCTGCAGGAGGAGTCCGGCCTGTCTGTCGATCCGGGGATTCCTCTTATCGGCATCGTCTCCCGGCTGGTTGAACAGAAGGGATTCCGGGAGCTCTGCGGCCCGGGAGAAACGGCTCTTAAGGACATCCTTGACCGCGGAGACTGCCAGATAGTAATCCTGGGGACAGGGGAAAAGTGGTGCGAAGAGGTCCTGAGATCTCTGGCCGCAGAATATGAGAACCTCCGGGTAAGAATAGGATTCGATGAGAAGCTGGCACACATGATCGAAGGCGGCAGCGACTTTTTTCTCATGCCCTCCAGATATGAACCCTGCGGGCTGAATCAGATGTATTCCCTGCGCTACGGGACTGTCCCCATTGTCAGGAGGACCGGAGGCCTCGCGGACACGGTTATCAGTCGCGAAGAGGATCCGGCACGGGAGAACGGCTTTCTTTTTGAAGAAATAACCGGCGAAGCCATCCGCTCCGCCGTGGCTGAGGCCGTCAGGATATACCGGGAAGAACCTGACAGAATCCTCAGGATGCGCATGAATGGAATGTCCGAGGATTTCTCCTGGAACCACTCGGCTGAACGCTACGTTGAACTGTACCGCTACGGATTGCGGCGTGGCAGGCACCCCGATACCGAAGAGTCCTTCGATATTCAGGCCTGACCCTGGATCTTCCTTTCCAGACGACGGATCCGCCGGCGGAACTCCCTGATCCTTGTCTCCGAAGCGGTACCCCGGACTGCGGCGCCCATTCCCAGGCTAGCCCAGCGGAGGGCCGCTTCGTAGTCTCCCGTCCGATGCTCGTAGTATTTTGCGAGCTCTTCATATACTCCGGGATCTGCCCCGGAAGCCATACTGAGCCAGAGATCAAGAGCCGAGTCCGTTCTGCCCCTGCGCTTGTACTGTAAGGCAAGCAGACGACCCGCCCGGAAATCTCCCTTGTGCCAGGCCAGGCGAAGAAGCTCCTCGCCCCTTTCGTCCCCCCGGGAAATAAGGTGAAGCCCCAGGGCCCGGGGATCGGCGTCTCCGCGGCTTTCATGGCTGAAGGGATCCAGAAACAGCTCCTCCAGGCGTTTCCACAGCATTGCAAGGCTCAGGATGTCCTGCCGGTGATGCCTGAAGATATCCTCCAGCAGCCGCGGGTCAGCACTCCTCAGAAAGCTGAACCAGCGCTCCGGGACCTCCCTTCCCGGAAGATCTCCGTCCCTTTCCAGGCGCAGAATACTCCGTTCGATGTTTCCCAAAGAGCAGGACCCGAGAGCATCGCGCCAAAGCCTGCGGCTTATATAGAGAAGATCCAGATGACGGGAAAAATTGAACTTGATCCCATGCAGAATGCCCCGGGTTTTCAGCAGGGAGGCATCGAAAGACCGGCCGTTGTAGCTTACGAAATATGGGGCCTGTACCAGTCGTTCACGGATTTTTTCCAGGAACTCCGCCTCCCCGGGATAATCGGAAAGAAAGAACTGTTCCAGAAGAAACGTTCCCCCACGGAAGCAGCCGAAACCTGCCAGAAAGGCCAGGGTTCCTGCCCCGGATGAGAGGCCGCTGGTCTCCAGGTCAAAAAACAGAAGCTCCTCCGGGTCCTGAGCGGCAGAGAGCAGCAGTCCCGACAGAGATACCGGGGGACCTGCAGTTTCAATAAGCTCCCGGCGGTAATGGGTGTAGTCCCCGATCCTGCTGAACCTGGGAATGCACAGATTCCGGGAGGTCTCGGCCTCATCCCTGGAATGCAGGTCCGGGGGCTCCCGCAGGGCACGGAGCTGTTTCAGCCGCGAAGTAAGTCCGCTGCGCGGCATCAGCCGGAACTCCTCCAGGCGGTGAGGAAATCCCGGATTATGGTCTTGCGGTTCATATGTTCCGGAAGTTCGGCCTCATCACTCTCCACGGGTCCGATACAGGACGGGCATCCCTCCTGGCATCCGCAGCGTCGGACCACCTCTTCGGCTGCATCGAGAATACCGGGCAGGTGCTGCCCCAGGGCCTCGGCAAGACCGGTACCGCCGGGGTAGCGGTCGAAGAGAAACAGGGATGGCATCATGAGGTGCGGGTCCTTCAGACGTTCAGCCACGCCGAGATCGTTTCTGTCGCAGAGCAGAAAAACCGGAGCCACGTTCTTCATCAGGGTACCTATCCGGGCAATCACCTGTTCCCGGGCCTCCCGGGGGATTCCGGAAAACGCCAGCCCCGCCGGAGTGTCCGGGGAAAAAGCGATAATTGCTCCCCGGGTGTGCATCTGCTCCTCGGGAAGATGGATTTCTCCATAGCCTACATTCTCATGGCTGTGAAAGCGCAGTTTCTTGAATTTCGCCACCTGGCTCCGGACAAGAATATCTCCCAGAATCAGAACGGCGCCTTCTCTTTCCTGACGGCTGTCCTCCTGCAGAATCTTTATGTCCGTCTTTACCACAGCATCGGTATAGTAGTTTACCCTGCTCGCCTCCACGTAACAGCGGCGGTTCTCTATATCCAGATTCTTGACCACGTACTGGTTTCCCCGGTGCATGTATATGGCGTTATCGAAAATCAGTTCCTTTGCGGACGGCCGGTCCATCTCCCCGATCACCCGATGGGCACCTTTTGTGGTATCCACAATGACGATGTTGTCCGCAGTGGCGGAGCGAAGACTTATCTCCTCGGAGGGGTAGGAACGGTCAGCCCAGTACCATTTTCCGCCGGTGTGCCGCACTACTCCCTCGCTCTGAAGTTCCGCCAGCAAATCCTCAACGGGGCCTCCGAAATCATCCCCGTCGCTGAAGGGAAGCTCGAAAACAGCGCACTTCATGTGATCCATCAGAATGTAGAGGTTGTCCGGATCCAGATGGGCGGATTCCGGCGGCCGGGAGAGAAAATACTCCGGATGCGCCATAATGTACTGATCGATTGGTCCTGATGAGGCGATCATCAGCGCCACCGAGAGAGCCGCGCTGCGCCCCGCCCTTCCCGCCTGCTGCCAGGAAGAGGCAATGGAACCGGGAAAACCCGCCATGATGGAGGCGTCAAGGCCGCCGATATCGATCCCGAGCTCGAGGGCGTTGGTGGAGACGACTCCCATGATACTGCCGTCTCTCAATCCCTTTTCTATCTCCCGTCGTTCCGAAGGCAGGTAGCCCCCCCGGTAGGCCTCCACCCGTGGGATTTCCCCCTGGAGGTAGTGGTTGGCCAGGGCCTTGTTTATGTAATCGGCGATCAGTTCGACCCTCAGCCGGGAGCGGGCGAATACAATTGTCTTAACCCCTCCGCGAATAAACTTCAGGGCCAGCCGCTGGGATTCATTTACCGTTCCCCTGCGAATACCCTGGACCTTGTCCACGTAGGGCGGATTGTAGAGGATCAGCTGCTTCTCCCCGGCGGGCGCCCCGTTTTCATCTATCAGCACCGTCTCTTCCTCGAGAATACGCTCTGCAAGCTCTCCGGGATTACCGATGGTGGCGGAACAGCAGATGAATACGGGATCCGAACCGTAGAAGCGGGCTATCCGTTTAAGCCGGCGTATAACATTGGTCATGTGGGAGCCAAAAACCCCCCGGTAGGTGTGTACCTCGTCGATGACCACATAGCTGAGGGAACTGAAAAAACGAATCCACTTGGGATGATTCGGAAGCACACCGGAGTGAAGCATGTCCGGGTTCGAGATTATGATTCTCCCTTCGTCCCGGGCGGAAACCCGGACCGATGAGGGGGTATCGCCGTCATAGGTGGAGATCTTTATACCCACCTCCCCGGCCAGAACAATCTCGTTCAGAGCGGACTGCTGATCCTGACTCAGGGCCTTGGTCGGAAAAAGATAGAGTCCCCGGGATTCCGGATTCTCCAACAGGCCCTGCAGTACCGGCAGATTGTAGCTGAGGGTCTTGCCCGAGGCCGTAGGGGTGACAACGACGACATTGCATCCCCGCCGCACCTGATCGTAGGTCCGGCCCTGATGGCTGTAGAGACGGGTTATTCCTCTGCGGGAGAGTACCTCCCGCAGACGGGGATCTATATCCGGAGGAAAATCAACGTAACGGCCTTCCCGTGCGGGTATAGTCTCCCAACGGACAACCTGCTCCATAAAGTCCGTGTCCGCTTTGAGGGTTCTCAGTATCGCTTCTTCCATCGGCAAAATAGTAGCACAAGAGATCACTATTTTAATAGATCTTCCTTGACCACGAAGAGGGGGTGAAATACTATTGAGAAGGAAGGAGTTTTTATGCCGGAGATTCTGGCCATTGTTCTTGGCGGGGGTAAAGGAACCCGTCTGTATCCGTTGACGCAGCAGCGAGCAAAACCGGCTGTTCCTTTCGGCGGCAAATACCGGCTCGTCGATATACCCATATCGAATTGTATCAATTCGGATATGAAGCAGATCTATATTCTGACTCAGTTCAATTCTGTTTCCCTGCATAATCACCTTGCACGGACCTATATCTTTGACGTTTTCAGCCGCGGTTTCGTGGAAATTCTTGCGGCGGAACAGACCTTCGAAAATACCAGCTGGTACGAGGGAACCGCAGATGCGGTGAGGAAGAATTTTCCCCATTTCAACGTCCAGAAACCCACCCATTACATAATCCTGTCGGGAGACCAGCTCTACCGGATGGACTTCAGGGAGATGTTCCGAACCCATATTGACAGCAAAGCCGAAATCACCATCGCATCTACCCCGGTCGACCGGCTGGCCGCCACATCCCTGGGGATACTGCAGGCGGACAGGAAGGGACGGATCAGCAGTTTCCTGGAAAAGCCTCCCCTGGATGTGGACATCGAACACCTGAGAATCCCGGAGAACCTGCATCCCGACCAGGCAATGAAGGATGCGGGGAAGAATTATCTGGCCAGCATGGGAATGTACATCTTCGATGCCCATGTCCTCGAACAGATGCTGAATAATGATAAAGCCGACTTCGGCAAAGAGATCATTCCGTTGGCCATCGAGTCCAGAAAGGTACAGTCCTATATTTTTACCGGCTTCTGGGAGGACATCGGAACCATCAAGAACTTCTACGAAACAAATATAAATCTGGCAAGCTTGAATCCCGCCTTCAATTTTTATGATGAAAATATGCCCATTTATACCCATCGCCGTCATTTACCGGCTACGAAAATCAACTACTGCAATTTTTCTCTCTCCCTGGCTGCGGAAGGAAGCATCATAACCGATGCCAAGATCGGTAATTCCATAATCGGTATACGCACGATAATTGAACCCGGCTCCGATCTGAACGGTGTAATCGTCATGGGGGCCAGCGAGTACGAGACACCGGAAGAACGAAAACAGAACCGGGAGCTCGGCCGTCCGGATATCGGCATAGGCAGAGGGACTCATATACACAGGGCAATCATAGACCAGAACTGTCGTATCGGCGACGGCTGCCGTATCGGGGTTGATGAGATGGAAAGAAAGGACGGCGACTACGGACGTTACCATATCCGCGACGGGATCATAGTGATCCCGAAAAATACGGTGATACCATCGGGGACGATTATCTAGGGGTAAAGTAATCAGGAAGCGAGAAGAAAGGTCAGGATCTGGCGGTCCGAGTCCGCCATGGGCAGGGATTGCAGGGCTGTGAGATCGATCCACTGCACCTTCTGATGTTCCTTCAGCCGGAATTCTTCGGACTCGAGCTCCACGTTGTAGGCGTGCAGAAGGTAGTCCTGCCCGCGGTTTGAGAACCTGCCTTCAAAAATCAGCGTTCCCACCTCCACGCCGATTCCCAGCTCTTCCCGGAACTCCCGCTGCAGGGCTTCAACCGGCCTCTCCCCTCGTTTCACCTTGCCTCCAGGGAACTCCCAGCTTTCACCTATGCTCGTACCGGGTTTTCTCAGGGCAACCAGGACTTTTTCGCCCCGCAGTACAACCCCGGCGGTGGAAATCCTCATGCAGAAACTACAGAAGAATCATGCGGGGAAGAATAAAATGGACCAGACCCGAAAGGGCTGTGAGAATACCGATAATATCGCGGTATCTGTAGACATACTTGTCCATGAAGGAAGTTGTCCCTGAATCGATGTCGGAAACCTTTTTATAGTAACCGTAAAAAAGGCTGATTCCGCATATAATGGCCAGCAGCGCGGGTACAAGATCCTGGGCCACCGAAGCGGCAGGGGAAGCCGGAATAATGAGCTTCAGCACGCCGATTATGATCAGCGCCAGAGACAGCATGGTCACATAGGCCTTGTTGTCTGTCAGAAACTTCTCCAGCTCCTCAAGGGAGGGAAACTTTTCCTTAAAGAATCCAGAGGCCAGTAGAATACCGCCGAAAATATTAATGATTACTGTGAGAAGATAAACCTGATACATATGCTTCCCCCTTGTGTTTTCCTGTTGAAAAGAATACCCAAGGAGGATGCAAAAATCAATAGGACTTATTCCGGAGGGATTGTTTCTTCCATGATAAGGGTTTCATTGTTGAAGGATATTTCCGCTCTGACCAGTTCGTCCCCTTCCCGAAGCGGCATACGCCCGCGGATCAGGTTCTCCCGGTCCGGCTGCAGATAATCATATACGCGCATCTGTCGCCCTTCCGGCAACACCCGAAAGGTAACGGTCACATCCGATGCCGAGGCGGCCACGTCGTCTTCAGGGTTCGCCTCTGCCTTCAGGCTTGTGAGAATCATTCCGTCGAAGTTGACAACCTTCATGGAGAAACTGTAGCCGCCAAGCACATGCTTGCCCTGCCGGATGTAGGGCAGCAGAAACATGAATACCAGGGAAATTACCAGAATATCGATAAAGATAATCATAAGATGGCGATTTCTTCCCCAGAACCCCTTCTTCCGCTCCTCCCGCATGTAGTCGGGGAGGCGGGCTTCCCGCTCTTCACGGTTATAGTGATAGGCAAAGTCTCCGGGACTGCGGCTTTCAGGACCTTTCATATCGATATTCCCCGATAAGTCGGGAGAGGCTTTTCAGCAGATCTTCGGCAAGAAAAACCCCGTCCTCAAGAGCTGCGGCTCTTCCCGCCTGCTGGTGAAGGAAGCATCCCGCGGCAGCGGCATCGAAGGGATCAAGACCGGTATCGGCCAGAAGTCCGCCGATAAAACCGCATAGGATATCCCCGCTGCCGCCGGTACCCATTAGTGGGTTCATGCCGTCAATCAGGGCGGTACGCCCGTCCGGGGTCCGCAGACAGCTTACGTGGCTCTTGAGGAGAACAACGGCATTATACCTGCGGGAAACCTCCGCCGCGGCGCCGAAGGGATCCTCGAGGATCTCCCGGGAAGAGCAGTCCAGAAGCCGGGCGCACTCACCCGGATGGGGCGTCAGGATCCACTCCCCTTCCAGGGCTCTCTTTGTTCCGGAGAGCAGGCTCAGTCCGTCGGCATCGATGACACCCCGCCGAGAGCTTTCCAGAAGCTTTTTGAACACACCTGCCCGTCCGTCAATGCCCCAGCCGGGTCCTATTACGCAGGACTGATACTTTTCCGGGTTTTCGGGCTCATCCCCATTCCAGGGACGTACCATTACCGAACGCATCCGGGATGCAGCGGCGGTGTATACTGCGGTATCACAGAACAGAGTCACAAGGCCTGCTCCGCCGCGCCCCGCAGCTTCCGCGGCAAGCAGCCCCGCACCCAGGGTTCCCGGAGAACCTGCGTATACTGCGGTATGACCCCGGCGGTTTTTATAGGAATCCGGTGCAAAGGGAGGGAGTCTCTTTATTAGCTCCTCCCTGTCCATCAGCACCCAGCCCGGAACAGCCTCGACAGCCTGGGGAGGAAAACCGATTAAGACAGGAAGAATCTTTCCGCAGTGAAGCCTGGCGGCAGGATTGAAAAGGGCTGATTTTGCCGGGAAAACACTCAGGGTCAAACCGGCGGAAAGAACCGGGTAACCTGTCCGAAAATCATCTCCGATTCCGGAAGGCGCATCCACAGCGACTATTTTTTCAGAGATTCCAAGGCGGTTAACCGCCTCAACACACTCCGCAGCTTTACCCCGTAAGGGACCGGAAAGGCCGGTACCGGTAATGCCGTCGATTATCAGAGCCGCACCGGAGATTCGTTCCATGGAGCTTTCGAACTCATCTTCAAAGGAGAGAATCTCAAGACCCAGCCGATGCACAACATCGAGCCATTTTGCGGCCAGCCCCCTGGCTTCCTTTTTAACCAGTACGATGCTGAGCTTCCGGAACCCCCGAACAAAGGCCTGCCTGGCCATGACCAGGGCGTCCCCCGCGTTGTTGCCTCCCCCTGCAAGAAATACCAGGGGCGTATTCGGTCCGGGATGAAACTCCCCGACCAGGGCGTCGAAAATCCGGATACCGGCGTTCTCCATCAGGATATCGCCGGGAATCCCGTATTTTTCCTGGGCGATCCTGTCTATCTCGCGGGCTCCCTCGTTATCTACGAGTTTCATTCCCTGTTTCATCCTCCAAAAGTCTGTCCGTCCGCCACCAGACGACATCTGCGCGGAAATCCCTGACCAGTATGGCGGTTAACAGGCCATTACGGCTCAAATGAAAATCCCGGAAGAATATCTCCCTGTCCTGAAGATTGATCCTGGGACGGGCTATTACCACCCCCTGCCTGTCCACCACGAGGAGCTGATACTGGTCCGGACCGAAGGGTCCCATAAGAAAGAAAAAACCTCCATGGGCTACGCCGAGGAATTCATGCAGGACTTCTTCATCCTGGCTGTTCTGCAGTCCCGGGATATCCTGCTTTCGAACGACATGGGGCACCTCCAGGGAACCTTCATATTCGCCGCTTGCCGGATTAAGCCAGTAGAAGTAGGAGGCAAAGTATTCTATGCTCGATCCCGTACCGCTCAGGGATTCACGGGACTCTTTGTAGGTGTCGATCTTTATGTAGAGGGTATCTTCCTCGGGATCGGGGACTATCCGCTCCAGGGTTGTAAGAATACCCGGCTCATCCGGAGAAGGCAGATCCGTAAGAGGAATGGTTACCTTGTACTTCAGATTGCCCGCAGGACTGAACCAGAAAACGAGCCAGGCCCGCTCTGCGCGGCATACAACGATTGTATCGTTCGACGAATTGACGTAAAGGGCGTTTATGTAGGGAAAGGGTGTTCCCCCCACTCCCTCCTGTCCAAGGTAATCGAGGTAGATTCCTGAACGGTCGAAGCGGCGGACAACCCGGTCAAGATACGCCTTCTGCTCTTCGTCGTATTCGGCCCTGTTTTCCGGAATGGCGTCCTCCACAAAGAGGATTCCCGAATCGGAAACCGCTATTTCTCCCACATCCAGAAAGGGAAATGAAAGAGCCGCTCTGCTTGAGACCCGGTTTCCATCATTGGCGCTCTGCAGCAGCACGGGAATCGGGTTCTGCGACTGGTTGTAATAGAGGCTCAACAGATCGCCGTAGGAGGAAAACTCCATCACCTTCCTTCCCCGGCTGTTGGCGATAAAAATAATGCCCTCCTGCATTACGATCCGGACCTTGTCGTCGAAGGCCGAAACTCCGTCATAATAGATATCCAGCTGGTCTTCCATGCGGCCAATGGGAAGGGAAAACAACTGCTGCTGTTCGAGGCTTGCTGAAGAACCGGAGGTACAGGAGCTAAACAGTATCCCGAAACTCAGAATGAGAAGGAATACTCCGATGGTGCTGCGGCGAATCATTGTCTGGGATTCTACAACCGGTACCATAAAAGGTCAACAAAGCCCTTTCAAGCCTCACCGGGACCGGCTGACGTAAGCTTCAGATTTATGTATAGTAGAAAAATAAAGGGAGGCACCGTACGTAATGATACAGAAAATACTGAATGCCTTTTTCGGCTCACAGCATGAACGGGATCTGAAACAGCTGCTGCCTGTTTTACATAGAATCAACGCCCTCGAATCCTGGGCCATGGGACTGGAAAACAGTCAGTTTGCCGGTCAGACGGAGACGTTCAAAAACAGACTGAAACAGGGAGAAAGTCTGGAAGACATTCTTCCCGAGGCCTTCGCCCTGGCCAGAGAAGCCGCCCGACGCGTCCTGGGGGAACGCCACTACGACGTCCAGCTCCTGGGGGGAATAGTCCTTCATCACGGTAAAATCATGGAAATGAAGACCGGAGAGGGAAAAACTCTGTCCTCCGTAACCGCCGCCTATCTGAACTCCCTCACCGGAAAGGGTGTGCATATAATCACCGTCAACGATTATCTGGCTGAGCGGGATGCCGCCTGGATGCGTCCTGTCTACCAACTTCTCGGTGTCTCCGTCGGCTCGATCCTCTCAAACATGGATACCGAGGCCCGCAAGGAAGCCTATGGCAAGGATATAACCTATGGGACCAACAACGAGTTCGGTTTCGACTACCTGCGGGACAACATGGCCTGGGACATTGCGTCAAAGGTCCAGCGGAACCATCACTTCTGCATAATCGACGAAATAGACTCCATACTCATAGACGAGGCCAGAACCCCGCTGATCATCTCAGGTCAGGCGGAGGACGATACCCGCATGTTCACCGAGGTAAACCGCCTGGTCGGCCGCCTTCAGGAGTGTGATAAGGATCCTGAGACCGGAGATTATCCGGAAGAACCCGAAGGAGATTACAAGATCGATGAGAAATCCAAGCGGGTAACCTTTACCGACCAGGGAATGAACAACATCGAGAAGCTTCTGCTTCAGGGCAAGCTTATATCCGGCAGCCTTTTTACCGAGGACAACTTCGAGTATATCCACTACTTTACCCAGGCCCTGAAAGCTCACCGCCTCTTCAAGCTGGACCGTGACTATGTCGTACAGGAAGGTCAGGTCCAGATCGTCGATGAGTTTACCGGACGCATTCTCCACGGGCGCAGATATTCCGACGGACTTCACCAGGCCATCGAAGCCAAGGAAGGCATCCGCATAGCCCGGCGCAACAAGACCCTGGCTACCATAACCTTTCAGAACTTTTTCCGCATGTACGACAAGATTTCCGGTATGACCGGTACGGCGGATACCGAGGCTAAGGAGTTCGGCAAGATCTACAGTCTCGATGTTGTGGTGATTCCCACCAACCGTCCGGTTGTCAGAAAAGATGAAAACGACGCCATCTACTTTAACGAAGATTTCAAGTTCAATGCCATCTGCGACGAGATCCAGCGTGTAAACGAGATAGGTCAGCCGATTCTCGTGGGAACAGTATCCATCGAAAAGTCTGAACGCCTCTCGTCAATGCTGACAAAGCGGGGCATACGCCACGAGGTACTCAACGCGAAGAACCACCACCGGGAGGCAATGATCGTTGCGGAGGCCGGCGCCAAAGGGTCGGTAACGATAGCAACGAACATGGCCGGCCGGGGTACGGACATAAAACTCGGGGGAAACCCGGAGTTCCGGACCCGCAAGGAGGTGGGGACGGAGGCGAGCGGCGAAGAATACGAGAAGGCGTATAAAAGGATTTATGCCAAAACCCGCCTGGATTATGAAGAGGTAAAATCCCTTGGCGGACTCTATATACTCGGTACCGAACGCCACGAATCCCGCCGGATCGACAACCAGCTGCGGGGGCGTTCCGGGCGCCAGGGCGACCCCGGGGTCAGCCGGTTTTTCCTCTCCCTGGACGACGATCTCATGCGCCTCTTTGCAAACGACAACATGAAGAACATCATGGGAAAGCTCGGCATGTCTTCCGGAGAGCCACTGTTCCATCCGTGGCTCAATAAAACAATAGAACGGGCCCAGACCCGGGTGGAGGACCGGAACTTTGAAATCCGGAAGCACCTCCTTGAATATGACGACGTTCTCAATGAGCAGCGTACCTTCATCTACAATCAGCGGGACGAAATCCTGAAGGATGATTCCCTCTACAAGAGAATCCTGGGGGCTGCGGAAGAGATTATCGATGATCTGCTGGCAAATTATGCCTCGGATCGCAGCGAGACGGGCATAACGGAACTCCTGGAAGGTCTGCAGGAACGTTTTTTCTACTCCCCCGATCTGGAACGGGACCGGCTTCTGGAGATGCCCGTCCAGGACCTCAGGGATTTCTTCCTCTCCAGCTTCGAGGCGGATATCCGGGAAAAGGAAGACAAAGTAGGAAAAGTGAATTTCAACTCCTTTATCCGCTTTGAATATCTCCGGCTTATCGATTCAAAATGGCAGGACCATCTGGAGAACCTCGAATCCCTCAGGGAAGCTGTTTATCTGAGGGCCTATGGTCAGAAGAATCCTCTTCTGGAATACAAACTTGAAGGCTTTCAGATTTTCGATACCCTGATCCAGGAGATTCGTGAGGGGCTGGCGAAAAAGGTGATTTCCGTGCGTATTGAACGGGCTGACTCACCCCGACGGGTTCCGTCGGCATCGGCGGTTACAGAGAGCCACCGGCAGCTTGGGCAGTTTGCAGCGGGTTCCCGTCCGGCACAGCCGAAGGGCGACATGGGTACGGGAACTGTAACGGTGAAACGCTCAGTACCCAAGGTGGGGAGAAATGATCCCTGTCCCTGCGGCAGCGGGAAAAAGTATAAACACTGCCACGGGAGCTGAGAAAATCAGACTTCAGATTTCTGATACATGCTGCCGGAGGAGGCGGCCTTCTGGGCCGCCATCTCGTCGGTATAGGCGCGGATAAAGGTAAACAGGGCAACCAGGGCCATCAATATCAAAACAAGCTTGCGCATTCTCTGCTCCTCGCTTCAGATGATCTGTCAATGCAGAACGGACAGTGGATCCACAGGTCGGTTATTCTTGTACAGTGCAAAATGCAGATGGGAACCGGTACTTCTTCCGGTATTTCCCATGGTACCAAGGCTCTGGCCCTGGCGAACCCTCTGACCTTCCCGTACTGCAACGGTGTTCATGTGCCCGTAGAGTGTCTGGTATCCCCTCTCGTGCTTAATAACCACGTACCTTCCGTAACCTGCCGGACGGTTCTCCACACTCAGCACCACTCCGTCCATGGCGGAGATAATTACTGTTCCCGTTGCATTCGCTATATCAATACCATAATGGAAACGCCGCAGTCCGGTAAAGGGGTCCGAACGATACCCATAGGGCGAGGTGAGTCGTCCTTTTGTCGGGTAGATAATCAGGGTTCCCGTGGCTTTCTTGTACTCATAATCACTGATAGCCGCACCGGGAAGGAAAAGCACGTCCCCGGGCTTGATAAGGGCGCTTTCCAGATTGTTTGCGTCGAGAATCTGATTTACGCTGATACTTTTCGTGGCGGCGATATTTGAGAGATTGTCCCCGGGGCGCACTACATAGCGGACGCCGTCGTAGGAAGGTATTTTCAGACGGGTTCCCGGAACAATCCGGCGAACGTCTTCTATTCCATTATAGCTTATGAGGGTACCGATCTTTACGTCATACCTGAGAGCGATCTCTGAAAGAGTATCACCCCGTGTCACGGTATGAACATTTTCCTTGATTCCTCCAAGATAGCTTGCCAGGGGGGGAAGGTCGGAAACCAGTTCCTCTTCCGAGGCCTGGCTCCCCTCGAGGTACGAAACCATACTGGCATACAACTGATCATCCGCAGGAAGATGAAGGAGCTCTACGTCTTTCGTATTCAGGGAAGGGACAAGGGAATAGAGCATAGCCGTTACAGCCAGACTCACACCGAGAAACAGTGAAAGCCAGGCGATCTTTTCAGGGGTTTCCCGGATCTTCTCTATTCCCAGAGAAAGCCGGTTCCTCAGTTCAAGGCCTTCAAGGAATCCTGAGTGAGACGGTTTTCTGCGTTTACGTATAGTCTGCTGTTGTATCAGTTCAATCATAACCTTCACTATTCATATCGACAATAAGGCACCAACATATTACTATAATGATCGTTCCCGGGGCCCGGAACTCGTTGAAATTATGATAGAAAAGCAGCGTCTGACCAGATTCATCATCTTCGCAATCCTTACGGCAATGGTTATCGTTTTCGTTGTCTGGCGATACACCGCAATAATGCTCTTTTCCTCCTCCGATGGGGCTGCACAGCACCGGACCCAGGGAATAGTAGAGCGAGGCCCGATTCTCGACAGGGACGGACGCATACTTGCCATTCAGACTCAGCTGGATACGGTGACCGCCTGGATGCCCAGCGTCAGCGATCCGGAAAAAACCTACAATTCCCTTGTCCGGGTTCTCGACCTGGACAAAGAGGAATTGCAGAGCAAGTTTGAAACACGCAGCGGTTTTTTCTATGTTAAAAGAAAGATTTCCCGCAGCGAAAGCCGATCCATGCAGGAACTTTTATCCACCGAGGATCTCAAGGGAATATCCCTTATACCTGAATACGGAAGGGCGTACCCGGAAAAGAAACTGGCATCCCACGTAGTCGGATATGCCGGAACGGACAATGTCGGTCTGCTGGGGATCGAATATACCTACGACAAGATCCTGTATCCCCCCCCCGAGCCTGGAAGAACACGCTACGGAAACCAGCTGTTTTTAACCATCGATGTCAATCTTCAGCATATTCTGGAAGAACTTGCCACCGAGTCCTTTGAAGAGAACAAACCGGAATCAATCACCCTCATAGCCGCGGAAGCAAAGACCGGAGAGATACTGGCGTATGTATCGATTCCCGGCTTTGATCCCAATACCTTTTCCGACTTCTCGCCCCAGGAACGGGTAAATGTTCCCGCCACAACGGCCTATGAACCCGGTTCGGTTTTTAAAGTCTTTTCCATAGCATCATTTCTCGAACTGGGAGGAATAGCTCCTGAAACCACCTTTTTCTGCGGTGGAAGCTACGATAACGTCGAACCCCACATCAACTGTCTGGGTTACCACGGGCTGGTGAATGCCGAGGAGATACTGAAAAAATCCTGCAATGCCGGAGCGGGATACGCCTCCGAAACAGTAACGGAAGAGGATTTTTACAGCCTGCTTACGGCTTTCGGTTTTGGTACGGAAACAGGAATCCCCTTTCCTGGAGAAACAAACGGAATCTTCCGGAATCCCCAGAACTGGTCGGAGAGAACCAAACCCACCATAGCAATGGGCCAGGAGATTTCCGTCTCCGCTCTGCAGATTATCCAGGCCGCCAGCACCTTTGCCAATGACGGGGTAATGCTGCGTCCCATGCTGGTAAAAAAGATCGTCAGTCCGGAGGGAAAGACCCTGCAGGAGTTCCAGAGAGAACCGGTTCGACAGGTAGTATCGTCCCACGTGGCCAGGGAGATACTCATGATGATGGAGTCTGTAACCCAGTCCGACGGAACCGCCCATCGTGCGGCCGTAGAGGGTATGAGGATTTCTGCGAAAACCGGGACGGCCCAGCTCATCGATCCCAGTACGGGAAAATATTCCGAGGAAGACTATGTAGCCAGCTGTCTTGCCCTTTTTCCCAGCGACGACCCCAGGATCATTCTCTACGCGGCGATACATAAACCCAAAGGTCCGTCGACTTTTGGCGGTCGCATAGCCGCTCCCCTGGTGGGAAAAGCCGCTGAAGAGGTTATCCGGCACCTGGGGATCCCCCGGGAAGGAGACAGACAGATAGACCATCCCGGCAGGGTCCAGATAAATGTTCCCTCTCCCCTACGCATAACAGACACCCTGCCGGATTTAACGGGCAGGCCCAAACGGGACCTGCTTCCCCTGTATAAGATCCCGGGGGCTGTAATTGAGATTCGCGGAGAGGGATGGGTCAGCGGACAGTCCCCGGCCCCCGGTACACCCATACGCGAAGGTATGCATATTGTGGTGGAGCTTGAATAAATGTTTGAATCCAACATCCGCAGCCTCTGCAGTATGTGGCCGGGTTTTCGAAGAGAGATTGCAGACAAATACGCTCCACACCCCGCTGTACGGATCATTCCCACCGAAACGGGGGAATCAGCCTTAAGCCTCGAAGGCCGCTTCCTCAGCACCCGGAGAGACCCGGTCCGGGAAGCGGAAAGGATAATAGAGGCCCGTTTTCCCGCCGCCCCCGATATTGCGGTATTTCTCCACTTTGGTCTCGGCTACGAACTGGAGGCTTTCTTTCGACGATATCCCGATACCCCCGTTATTCTGCTGGAACCCGATATTCCCCTCTTCATGACAGCCCTTGACGCCAGGGATTTCAGTAGGCTTTTCAGAAAGAAAGGTCTCGTACTGCTTCTTGATACCCCCCCCTCTTCTCTGGCGACTGTTCTGAACGACCGCTGCAACGATACAGTGGAGCTGTTTCCCATAAAGAGCATAGCCAGGCTCCACCCCGACTATCTGGAGGCTTTGAACGAATGGTTTCACCGCTTTCAGTCCCGAAGGGAGATAAACAGAAACACCCTGAAACGCTTCGGCCGCGTCTGGGTCCGCAACCTCCTCTCGAATCTGCAGGTTCTGGCGGAAGCCGTCCCCCTGGGGGAGCTTGAGGGAATATTGGACGGACGGCCCTGTCTCGTTCTTGCAGCGGGCCCCAGCCTGGATACCTTGTCCGATCATATCCACGAACTCAGAAAGAGAATGGTCCTTGTGGCGGTGGACACCTCAGCTGCATGGTGCAGACAGCGGAATATTCAGCCGGATTTTCTTGTGGTTGTGGACCCCCAGTACTGGAACACACGGCATCTTGATCCCGTGGACCGGGAACAGATACTGGTATCAGAATCATCCACCCATCCCGCCGTATTCAGAAGAATCGACGGACCCCGTTTTTTCTGTTCCTCTCTTTTCCCTCTGGGAAGCTTTCTGGAAAAGGACCTCGACATCCACGGGAACCTCGGGGCCGGGGGATCCGTTTCAACCACGGCCTGGGATCTTGCGCGCTTTCTCGGCGCTGGAAAAATCTTCTGCGCCGGTCTGGATCTCGGTTATCCCGACAACCGAACCCATTATTCCGGGAGTCTCTTCGAAGAGCTCTCCCATATCTGGTCCTGCCGTACGAACCCCTCCATGACACAGCATTTTCGTTACATCCGGGATGGAAGCCCCTTAACAACCGAGTCCAATTCCGGGGAACCGGTTTTAAGCGACAGACGGCTCTCCCTGTATCGATGGTGGTTCGAGAACCGGATGAGTGAACCCGAATCCCCCGAGACCTTCACCCTGTCCCGGAAGGGGGTTCTGATCCGGGGAATGGAACATGCCGGCCCCCTGGAACTTCTGAAACTTCCGGAGATTCGGAATGAACTCGACATGCTTCTTCCCGGAAAGGATTACCGAAGCCTGCGGGGAAATCCTGATACATCTGCAGTAATTATCAAGGGCCTGACCGAGCTGGATACGTCCCTCATGGAGATGGAAATCCTCTGCCGCCGGGCGCTGGACGCCCTGGATAATCCCGCCGGCAGCCGCTCGGAACTGCTGGCTGCCCTCGGAACGCTGGACGCGGAAATCATGGCAAATCCGGCCAAGGATATAGCCGGTTTCCTCCTTGATGCCGAGCCTGAGGCATCGGAAGATCCCCTCGTGGCTTCCAGAAAAGTCTACACATCTATTCTTGATTCGGTGCTGTATCACCGGGAACATCTTCAGCGGGCCCGGGGAATGATCAGTACCGGACCCTAAAGTTTCTGCCCCCTGCAGCCGAACAGTAAAGTAAGAAGGAAACAAGAACTTCTTGTTAATTAAACGGTATGCTTATCTGACGTCCAGGCATACCGTTTTTTTATTGCCTCCAGGATCTGGTACTCCCGGAAGGGTTTGACGATAACCGCATTGCCTCCTGCATTCATAAACTCCTGTGCCTCGTCGCTTCCGGAATGAGCTGTCAGGGCGATAACAGGCACCCGGGAAAAATCTTCCCGGGCTTTAAGAATGCGGGTGGCTTCCTTACCATCCATGACTGGAAGCCCGATATCCATAAAAATAAGGTCGGGTTTATCCTCTATGGCCCTGTCTACCGCTTCCTGTCCGTTTGAGGCCTCCAGTACCGTATACCCGGCACTTTCCAGAACTCTTCGAAGGTACAGCATGTTTATACTCTCATCTTCAACAATCAGGATCCTCTCTACAGAATCATTTCCGTCGGCGTTCACGGATACTTCGCTCTCTCCGCTTGTTTCCGGTCCATCCGGTTTATCACTTTTCCCCGGAGGGATGCTTAGCGTAAAGGTTGATCCTTTTCCTTCGACGGATTCAACATTCAGACGCCCTTTCATGAGTCCCACAAGGGATTTGACAATAGCCAATCCCAGACCTGCACCCTGGTGCGTTTTTGTATAGGGATTCTCGAGCTGTCGAAAGGAGTCGAAAATGCTGGACAGTTTCTCCTCCGGAATGCCCAGGCCCTCATCTGCGACTGAAATTACAAGCTCCGAATCCACATGAGCCCTTACAGTAACGGTTCCTCCCTCGGAGTATTTAACAGCATTGGATACAAGGTTAATTATCACCTGTCCAATTCGCGTCCGGTCTCCGGGAAAAAGGATTGCAGGATCCGGAAGTTCGGAGATTATTTTTATACCCTTTTCTCCTGCCGGTTTCTCCACCATCCTGATACAGTTTTCAATCACCTCCCTGGGACTGAAATTCTCTATCAGCAGGCGCAGACGGGAATTCTCCAGACGAGCTGTATCCAGAAGATCATCAATAAGCTTCAGCAGATATTCAGCTGAATAATCAGCCATATCGACGTACTCGGACTGTACTTCCGAGAGTTCGGTATTTCTCAGGAGAGCTGTCATACCCAGAAAACCATTCACCGGTGTACGCAGTTCATGGCTTATATTTGCAAGAAAAAGGGTCTTTGCCCTGACAGCCTTTTCGAGGTTCTCCTGGATCTCTCTGCTCCGGACCAGTTCCCGGTTCAGGGCAGCGGTTTTCTGTGAAACCTGTCGACGGAGTGTAAGAGTCCAGGATAATCCGATGAGAAAGAGGGCTCCCACACTTATGAGTACAAGGCGGGCTATTCTCGATCCCAGCAGTCGTCTCTCCTCGATCAGCCCGAACCACTTTTCATAAATCCTGTCATATTCACCATTGATTTTTATCAGGTTAAGTCCCTCGTTCAATATGGCGAGCAGCTTTGTATCGCCCTTTCGAACGGCAATGCAGTATGATCCGGTCAAAACCGATTCAGGAATAACCTTAAGGGATGTAATATCGTAGCGGTCAAGGATGATTCCCCCTTGAGTAAGGGATGCCAGGGCACAGTCGCCCTCTCCCTCAGCAAGACCGCGGATTACTTCTGTGACGGAATCCTTTACAACAAGGGATTTTTCATAGCCCTTCTCCAGCAGATAATCATGAGCCAGGTCTCCCCGCTGTACCAGTATTCTGGAGTCCCTTGCATCCTCCATAACCCTGATATCTGAATTCCGGGGAACAAAGAGATTATAGGAAGCTATGAAATGGGGTATGGTGAAATCTGCTTTCCTGGCCCTTTCGGGGGTCCTGAACATTCCCATAAGAACATGAATCTCTCCTTCCTCAAGTTCCTCCCGGACCTCATGCCATGGGCCAAGATCGATAATCATCTCCAGCCCCAGGACTTCCTGTATGGCCTTCATGATATCCACATTGAAGCCTGATGGTTCGCCGTCTCCGTCAAGGAATTCAAAAGGCGGATATTGCCAGTCTCCTTTTACAACGAGGGTGGTGGTACCCGCCTCCTGAATAGAGACGGTTTGAACTCTGGAAGGTGTTTCATAAATAGCGTATTCTTCAGCACATCCGGATAATATGATTAAAAAAGTAGTAAAAATCAGCAATATCCGGAGCTTACTCCCTGAAGTGTTCATTCGTTCTGCATAACCGGGTTCTTAAGATTCAACAGGTCATCACTGGAAAGAAAACTGATACCTGTTTTCAGACCACCAATCGAAAGCTGCGACAGGGGTTCTCCCCCCTCAGCTTCCGAGAGTACGAACAGATCGGCTGGAAATGACTCAATGAAAAGCAGCTTATCAACCAGAAGATAGTAATCCTCCCGGCTGTTTCTGATCTTTATCAGGGTATCCTCGGAAACAAAATTGTCGCTCCAGAAAAGATACCCCTCACAGGTATAGACCGGACAGCCCCGATACCGGACCCGTCCATCCCCGTCGTCCCGGAACCCTGTTTTCTCCGGTTTCTCATGCTCGAGAAAGACTGTACCGTCCACAGCAATTGTGTGCCGCTTGTACCGGGCAAAATAGATCTTTCTCACGGATGCTTCCACCGGAATGCTGATACAGAACCGGGCTCCCTGATTCTCCCTGTTCTCAAGGCTGACGGTGGCGCCGGGTATACGTCCAATCTCCTCGGCAACGATATCGAGGCCTATACCTCTTCCCGCTTCCAGGGAAATAATCTCACTGGTGGAAAACCCCGGGGAGGTAATTATTCTGAACAGTGAAGCAGAGGAATCCAGACCGTGCTCCAGAGCCTTGTTCCGGATGGCTTTTTCATCCATTCCTCTGCCGTCATCCTGAATATCGATACGGATCTCCTTGTCGCTCCGCTGGTACCGGACGGTGACCTCTCCCCGGGGGGATTTTCCCTCTTTCAGACGTGCGGCAGGCACTTCGATACCGTGACTTACGGCATTTCGCAGAAGCTGAACCAGGGGTCCCCTCAACCTGGGGACAAAGCAGCTCTCAAGCAGCTGTTCCCCGCCCTGCAGCAGACAACGGGCGTCTTTTCCCTGCTCCGCCGCGCTGTGATGAACTATTTCAGGCAAATCGTGAAAGATCGTTTCGAAAGGAACAAAACGGGTTGCCTGAAGGGCCTGACCGATACCGTCAAAGACCTCCGTAAGGCCGGAAGAGCCGCCTTTTATCGATTGGTCAGTCAGCTGTGTATGTATTTTCCCTTTGAGGTAATTAAACCAGATAGAGATAAGTTCATGGCGATTAATAATCAGCTGAGAATCGTCTTTGCCGGCTTTATCCCTGCTTTTCCGCGCCGGGGTATCCGGCAGATACTGGTCCCAGTTCAGCCTGGTAAGGAAAACCCTTTTTACCTGGTCTACCTTGACCGCGTTAAAAAGATCCTTCTCGGGCCGGTGGGTGGTAAAAAAATATTCAGGGCTTATGTTTTCTTCCTCAAAGCCCTGGGACAGGTCCGGAAAGCTCCGTATAACATTGACAATCTGTTCCAGGTTATTCAGTATCAATACGGCTTTTGGATACAGCATCTCCGTCGGATCCTCAAATTCACAGATCATCCGGTAGAGGTACTCGCCCCTGTCCCGGGCCTCCCTGAGAAGCACGAGCTGGAACTCATTCAGGACTTCGAATCCCGCAAGCTTTTCTTCAGCCCTTCCCGCCGGGCTTGAGCCGGATTCATGAAGCGACGAAGGGGTATCACCGGAAGCGATACCTTCCCGGGAAACTGTATCTTCGATCCGCGAAACGGATTCGAAGAGTCGATTGAGATGTCCCTCGTACTGCGGTTCCTCTTTCAATTCCTGGAGTACCGATTCTGCTACATGCGTAAGATCCGCGATACTCTTTTTGCCCAAATGGGCCGCTTCCGATTTTATGCTGTGCATGAGACGGAAGGCATTGTCTATGTCATCCCCCGTTGCGGTCCTGGACTCCAGCCTGGACAGAAGGGGATTCAGCCTCGCTAGATAATCCCGGGTGTCCCGTATAAACATCTTCTGATAATAGGCTGTCACCTGGCACTCCTCTTCTGCTGCATGGAATTAAAAAGGCGTAATGATTTTCTGCGGATAACAGAACTGGTATCCTGCATACCTTTGATGATGATCTCCCTGAAAGCGGAATAGTTATCTATCGCCATAAGGGTTTCCAGAATAGAGCTCTTTACTGCAATATCACCACGACGAAAAAGCGAAAAGAGATCCTGAGTTGCATAATCAATCTTGAGCTTCCCTATGGCGCGAACAGAAGATATCACGACCTGGGGATCCTTATCCTGGAGCGCCTTCCGCAGATAGACGTAACTGCTTTTCTGTCCACTGTTTCCAAGACGCAGGGCTGCAAAGGATCGCTGGTAGGGAGTTTTTCCATTCAGCAGGGTATTCCCCAGGCTGTGAAGACTCTCATTTTTACCCCAGTTTCTTTCCGGTTGTGTCTTTTTTACCCCCTGACTTTTACGAAAGCCTGAGGCTTCCGGACGTGGAGGAAAATCGAGAATTCTCCTGGCAGACTTGAAACTGGAGATTGATCGATAGGCCTCCACTACCCTGGAAAAAGCAAGGTTGTCCGGCCGCTGGCCGGTATCCGGATGCAGCTCCATAACCATTCGCCGGTAGGCCCTTTTAATCTCCGAGTCAGGTGCCGATTCAGGGACACCCAGGATTCTAAAACACTCCCTAGCCAGCACAATCAGCCTCCCTGCCCGCATCCAGGGACTTGATCTCCTTCAGAATACTCCATAAAGCAATCGAACATTCCCGCCTGAGCCCTGGATCAGCTGATTTTTTTTGCCTGCGGGCAAGCTCCAGTATAGCATTGATATCCTCGGAAAACTCAGGATCGATAAAGAATCTTCGTCCCCGGTATTCCCGTTCAACCCGGGAAATAAGAATATCCATATCCTTGATGCCGGAACCACACTTATCCCCGACCGCTTCCTTTATCATGATCTTCATGGTTTCAGAGATCCTTCCTGAAGGACTCTGCACGGTAACAGTCAGCATGCCGCTGGAGTGAAGAACGAACTGTATTTCGATTTTCGGTCGGCCCTGGAGAGCGGGAGGAATTTGGGGAAGCATAATCCGGCTGAGAGAAACAGTCCGGGACGGGTCTTCTGTGCTTCTCTGAATAACATGGATTTCTGCCCGTCGCTGATTATCCGCAAGGGTGGTAAAAATCCTTTTCTCCAGGGCCGGGAGAGGTCTGTCCTTTTGCATCATCCAGAACGGTCTGCCCCAGTCGATCTCCAGTCCGAAATCCGACGGAGATATCCCGACAGTTCCCTGCACCGGAGCCGTTCTCCTCTGAAACAGAAGCAGGGCACCCCTGGCTGCCGTATCCGCAGGACAAATTCTTACAGGTACCGATTCACGGAAGATCCTGCTGACACAGCTTTGAATGCACGGAATATGAGATCCGCCTCCCGCAAGAAGGACGGTATCGATCTCTGATGTCCGGTGTCCCGATGACCGTAACAGCTGCCGCACAAGATCTTCTATGCGGCCGATCCTGCTTCCAAGTATTTTCTCATAGTCCCGGCGATCAAGGCTCACCTGTACACCCTGCACGGAGGAGGTATATTCCGATGAAGAGCTCAGTGCGATCTTGAAGGCGTCGGAAACATTCTGTAATTTTCCGATTATGTTTCCCGTCTTCTTTTTAAGAAGTCCGCACATGTCCCGGGTAAAGCTGCCTCCCCCTGTGGAGCTATCGCTTAAACATCGATTCAGGCTGATATCATTGCCTTTAATCTCTACAAGGGATGCTTTGAAACTGCTCTCTCCGAAATCGAGAACCAGTACCGTACCGGTTGTACCATGCAACATGGCGGCCGCCGTTGCTTCTGCCTGGGGGATCAAACGTATCCGATGGAAACCGGCTTTTTTTGCGGCATCAGTAATCTCCCGGGATTGAATATCTCCGATACCTGCCGGAACAGCCACAACAGCGGTATCCGCATAGCCTGCAGTCTGCGCTTCGACGAGGGACTTAATCTGTTTGAAGCGCATTTCCGTACTGCAGCCGGGCGCTGCCGGATGACTGGAGGATCCGTACCTGTCAAGAAACGTTTTTATTTTTTTGCCGTCAATTATCGTAACCGATGTATTCGCTGTACCAAAATCTATGCCTACTACCATACCTTTTATCTATCGGTTTTTTCCGACAGCGAGATTATCAGTTCTACCTCCCCAAGAGGCCGTCCAACCTTGCCTGCTATTATTTTGGCGTCTATTCCCTTTCTTTTCAGCTCGAGTATTTCTTCTTTTATACCGGCCCCGCCGGTATTTTCACGGGAAGTATCGGTTTTTGTTTGCACAGCGTCTTTCCCCTCATTCCCGGTGGAAGATGAAGGTTCCGCGGATTTCTTGACCGGTTCCTCGATGACCTCGATGCTGAGGGGTTTATGCCGTGCCAGATGCAGATAATCTGTCCGGGAGCTGTCATCCCGTTTCTGGATCTCCCCCTGAAGAATTCGGATTCTCTTGTCGGCCTTTGACACTTCGTCCTTCAGACGGCGGATACTCTCTTCGATAAGCCGGATATTCCGGTCTGTTGTACCGTTCATTTCGACCAGAAGCGAGTCCAGTTCTGATTCAATTTCCATCAACAGCTTTTTAGGCCTCACCGTCCTCTTATGTACTATCCGGAAAACCAGGATAAAAAGGATCCATGCAAGACCGTTTACGAGCAGGATTATTCCAAGAGTCATATTTATCCGCTTATGTCTATTTTCTTGCCCAGGTCAGGGTCGCTGTAGTAGTTGCGGGATTCGTCCTTCGTTTCATTTTTTTCCTCTTTGCCTTTTTTACGCTTTCTCCCTCCCCGGGATTCCTCGTCATCATCGTGAATCTTCTCGGGACCGTCGGAAAGAGGATTGGTCTGGTTGACACTTGAATCCTTCTGCTCGGTTTCACGGACCAGTTCACTGCCCGCTATAACCTGCTGCAGGTGCAGGCCCTGCTTCTGCTGGGCCTGATCCCTTCCTACCTGATTCATATGCATAAATAGTGTCTGCAGATCGATTGGTTTAATGGACATCAGTGGTTTTTGGAAAAGTCCTCCTCAAGGGCTTCGTACTTCGTAACCTTTACCTCATTCAACTCGTTGATAAAGGTGACGTTTTTAAACTCATTCCGAATCTTAAGGCTCGCATCTTTGATAACCACTTTAACGCCGGGATATACCTTCCCTGAAGCGGAAACCTTTCCGTTTACCTTGAGAGATGCGAGATACTCCTGGATTTTTTTTATCTCTTCCTTTTTTTCATCCCGTTTTACTTCAATCTTTCGCTGCTGTCCCTGAAGTTCCTCAAGATACTGCTCCTTTTCTTCAGGCAGCGCCTTTTTCATTTTCTTGATATTCTCCAGGGTGTGGATATTCAGCTCGATCTCTTCCAGCTGATCATCAAAGGTCTTTATCTCTTTTTCCAGTCGCTGAATACTCTCGATACTCTTCGGATCGTAACCAACCTCGACGACAGTCTCCGCACCGGCCACTGAACCGATGTTCTTCGCATGGACCTCTTCACTGGCCCGCAGATGACCGCCTACGATGGTCGCCCGTTTTCCCTGGCAGATAATACGCTGATTAGCATCCACGGAACTGTTAATGATTCCGTCGCTGACAACGACGTTTTCACCGGATTCAACGTTGGAGTTTTCTATGAACTTTGCCCACACCGTGCGGCCGGCCCGGACAGTGCCGCCGCCCCGGCCGTTGACACCCTGATGGATGATGATATCCCCTTCAGCGTCCAGTTCGCATTTTCCGACGTTTCCGACAACCTCAATATTACCCGCGGCTTTAACTTTAAAACCGTCTTCCACACCGCCTTTTACATAGACGGTCCCCAGGAATACCACGTTACCGCCGGTTTTCAGATTGACGCTTCCGTTGACAACGTGAATCGGTTCCACATTCAGCTTGTCGTTCACGATGACAACCTGGCCGTTTATGGCCGCCACGGCGGTCATACCGTCTTCAGAAAGATTGACGTTCTTGCCTATTCCAAGGTTGACATCTTTTCCGTTTTTGGCCGGCAGCAGTTTTCCGGTTACGCTTCGTCCGTTTTTGCCTTCGCCGGCGGGTACCTTCCGGGCAAGAACCTGACCTTCGACTACATTCTGAACAATATTCTGTTCCTTGAAATCGACTTTACCGTTCTTCTCTTTCAGCTGGATCTTGTTGGAATCCCGTTCAAAATTATACAGGATTCGAGCGTCTTCTCCATCCTGAGGTTTCGTACCCTCCGCCACCAGTATCGACTCGTTGTATACGGGACGATCGATAAATGCATTAATAGTCTCATCCCTGAGACCATGGATGATGCCGTTGTTTTTGAGAAAATTTTCTATTACTTCATAGCTGAGATCTGAACCGCCCTCTCCCGGAGGCCGTACAACTATATAGGCCTTCATCTCGAAATCGGTGATATCCACTGTCATGATAGGATCATTAGCCGGATTGTATGCGTATTCGCCAACCGGGATGTAATCTCCCGAGGCCTGCTTTACCACCTGGGCTATCATGTTTTTATCGAAATGGCTGACCCCTCGGCGATCAAGAGCATCAAGGGCCTGTCGTTCAGTCGCCTTTTTCCCCCCGCCCACTGGAGGGCTGACCTTTAATAATATACCCTCAGGAGATAAACGGACAAAAACATCCCCGTTTCGAGTCTCCTCTTTTCCGTCGTCATCTCCGGCAAAACCGAGATCGATGTCAAGGGCCTCTTCCTCTGGCAGCTGTTCTTCTGCTTTTTTATAGGCGATAAGGATGCAATCCTTCCTGCCGATACCGAAGGTCCCCCGGCTGCCGGGTTCGAGGAGTTCATATTCTATGTCTTTAAGCGGAATGCCCAGTTCAATGGAAGCCTGAGTCAGTGCATCTTCGATACTGGGACCGCTCACATTGACGGATCTGCGGGTCTTATCCTCTTCCGCCTGGCTTCGCATGTACTCCCGGATACGGGACAATCCGACCATTACTACATAATCCCCTTCTTGATATTCGTAAGCTTGGCCCTCAGGCGCATGATCGCCTTGGTATGCAACTGGGAAATTCGCGATTCAGTCACCTCCAGGACCTTTCCTATCTCCTTCAGAGTGAGATCTTCATAATAGTAGAGTACAAGAACCTTTTTTTCTTTTTCCGGCAATTCATTTATCGCTTCGATAATTACCTTTTTAATCTCTTCTTTTTCTACAATAATGTCCGGATTCAGACTCTGGGGTGACTCAATACTGTCGACAATCGATATTTTGTCGTTTTCCTCCCCGGAATACCAGACATCATTCAGGGACATTATGGAAGTACCGCTGATCTTGACCATCGCCCGGTGATACTCGTCAATATCCATACCCATTTCCGCGGCTATCTCCTGATCGGAAGCACTTCGTCCCAGGGAGGCTTCGAGACGCTGAACGGTATCCTCTATCTCCCGTGCTTTCTGACGCACCGACCGCGGAACCCAGTCGATGGACCTGAGCTCATCGAAGATTGCCCCCCTGATGCGGGTTACCGCATAGGTTTTGAATTTCACGTGCTTTTCAGGGTCAAACTTGTTTATCGCATCAATCAGTCCAAAAACTCCGAAACCCACCAGGTCATCGAACTCAACGTTATGCGGCATTCCCATGGCGACCTTTCCGGCAACGTATTTAACCAGAGGCGCATACTGCTTTACAAAAGCATCGCGTATTTTTGGATCCCGGTTTTTCTTGTAAAGGGCCCAGAGTTCTTCTTCAGTTTTTCCCTGCAATGCGGTCTCTGCCATATCTTATCCTTCCTGGTCCCGTTTCATCATCGTTTTCACAGCCCTGGCTACATCTCCCGGATTCTGGGTCTCCCCAAGTATATCCACCTCAGACTCCCTTCCTCCGGACGAAGGTTCCTCGTCGGATTCGGAACCCCAGCCGGAATCGAAGGAATCGCTGAAGGCGTCCAGACTGGGAAGACCATCTAGCTCTTCAACCGAATCTACCGCTTCCTCGCCTTCGTCATCGGAAACAGAACCATCAGGTTCCGATGAAGTGGAAGCCTGAATTTCCTCAACAAAACCGTCACCTTCGGAAAAGAGATCACCAGCTCCGGAGGCAGTATCGAATTTTCTCCCGGTCTCATCATCCTCGAGGGTAATATCAACGCTTCCACCCGGGCTTTTCTCAGGCTCATCCTCAGTGCCTGCATCCTGGTCCACCGATTTTTTATTCTCAGGGATAAGCTCCGGAAACAATGTTCTTCCCAGGAGAGCTACCCCCATTCCCAGGCCGGCAAAAACAAGCCCGGACAGGAAGGCCCTGACAATAATACTCAGAAAGCCAACCCCGCTTATAAGTCCGATTAAAAACGATGCAATAAACGCGAAACCGGCAGGGCCGGCCGCAAACAGCCAGGACACCACTTTATGCACACCTACCCTTATTACAGATTATGGGAAATGACTCCGGCAGTCAAGGTTTCCTTTTTTCGCCTAGTCTTTGCCCAGAAGCTTCCGGATAAAATTTCCAATACCGCTCCCCTCACGGTACTCAACCTTCTCAAGACGTCCGACAATATGCTTGACGCAGATAGCGGCTTTGCTGTTTGGGTCCACCACCATAAAAGGTTTCTGCTTCAATACGGAAGAACTGACCACCGGGTCGTCATATACATACCCGAGATAATCAACCTTCAGATTCAGAAACTGACCTGCTATGCTGATTACCCGCTCAGAAACCTTTTTGCCCTCAGTAACCGACTTGACCCGGTTGACAATCAACTTGAGTCCCAGGTTCATGTTGTCTATTTCCGTAGCGATTATCTTGATAATACCATAGGCATCGGTGATGGCGGTGGGCTCGGGAGTTGTTACGATAAGGGCCTCATCCGCGGCGGCAATAAAATCCAGTACATTGTGAGACACTCCGGCGCTCGTATCTATGACGATTACATCCGCCTCCGAGAGCCCCGAAAGTTCTTCAATAAAGTGCTCCCGTTCCTCATCAGAAAGATTGGCGATCTTGGAAAATCCGGAAGCCCCCGCGATTATCTGAATACCATAGTTGGTATCCAGAAGGATTTCCTGCAGGTTCTTCTGCTTTCGAATCAAATGGTAGAGATTATATTTCGGGATAATTCCCAGTACCACATTGACATTCGCCAGTCCGAGGTCGGCATCCATTACGATGACCTTTTTCCCCAGCCGGGCATAGGCAAGGGCAATATTTATGGACAGATTCGTTTTGCCGACCCCACCCTTTCCGCTCGCCACGGCGATTATCCGGGTTTTCTGATTCCCGGCACCGTTTTTCGAACGCATGATTTCCCGCAGCTGTTCCGCTTGATCCGTCATTCCCATACTCCGTTCTTGACATATTCAGCCCCCGACGGGGTACCACTTGCCCGTCCTTCCCTGGGACGTAAACTCATTTTAGCAGATTTAAAACCATCGAGATTCATCAACAGCCGGGGTACGGATGCTTCATGTATGTCCTGAGGTACAGATTGTCCGTCGGTAAGAAAAGCAACCGGTTTGTTGTGCTCGGTGATGACACTGATAACATTTCCAATGCGCTGGGTCTCATCAAGCTTTGTCAGAATTATAGCCTGGTACCCGAAGGGTTCAAAGGTTTTGAAAAGATCCTTTATGTCAGAAATCTTGGTGGTGGAACTCAAGGTAAGAAAGACTTCGGCATCGTGACCACAGGCATCCAGCATCTCCCGCATCTCGGCGAGTTTCATATAGTCCCTGGGACTCTTTCCTATGGTATCGATAAGTATCAGGTCCGCTCCCTCGTACAGGGCCAGGGTCTTCTTCAGGTCCTGAAAACTCTCGACACCGCTTACCGGAATATTCATGATGCTCCCGTAGGTGTCGATCTGCTGTTTGGCACCTATACGGTAATTGTCGATGGTTATCATGCGGACATCCACAGGCTTCCCGCCCTTGTGTCCCAGTCCATAGATGGCGGCGAGTTTCGCGATTGTCGTCGTTTTTCCCACCCCGGTGGGACCAACCAGAATCATAATTTTCGGAGTTACCCTGGGCTCGTATATTTTGATCTTCTCACCGATCCACTGAAACACCGAGGACTCCACAATATCCTGACGGTCCAGATCTTCCAGGGACATCTCACGACGCAATCGGTTACTCATTTCACGGATAAACCCGGCGCTGAACTCATTTTCCTCGAGGAGCTGTTCCATCGCCACAATCGAGGGATGAAGCTCCTCCTGTTTCTGGGGTTCATGGGTATCCAGACGTTCCTGTATGGCGTTAACTGCTTTGAGAACCTGCTGCAGGGTTCCGTCGCTGCTTCCCTTGACGCTTTCCAGAATCTTTTTTCGTTCCTCTTCCGGATCAAGCATCTTCCTCGGCGGCTTGGGTGCTTCCTTTGCAATATATCCCGTTACCTCTATGCCCTCCCGGGCGAACATTCCCAGGAAACCGCCCACACGTACACTTCGCTGGGTAAGCACACGGGCTCTTTCGCCATAACGGTCCCGTATTTTTTGCAGTACTTCACGGTGCGAAGCCGCCCGCTCAGTAAAATACTCCATGCCTGCTCCTTATATTCGGTCGCCTGTCCGGTCGCCATCGGACCTGTCTCTTCCGGCGCCGGCGTATCTCAAAATCAGGCGCTTTCGCGCTCATCCAGGCTTATTTCTCCCAGAGGTTCAATGTTTATGTCCGTCGGTATCTCCGGAACCGACAGGACCGCTACTTCCGGCAGATCCCGCAGAAGACTTGCCCGGACCAGGGGCCGGGCAGCTTCGGAACAGAGGATCAGGGGAACATAGCCCTGACGCTGTACGCTGTGAACGGCATTCGCGACAGCGTTAATCCAGCGACGATAGAGCCCCGGTTCCAGCGCTGCCGTGACTCCTGATGCCGTTTCCGTTCTCGAATCGATAATCTCCCCTTCCATCTCAGGATTTATCGTCAGCACGTGCAGAATCTTGTTGCCATCACTGAACTGCAGGCAGATCTGCCGTCCCAGAATCTGCCGCGCCTTTTCTGTCAGGAAGGTCGTATCCTTCGATACCGGGGCATAATCCGCCAGGGCCTCGAGAATGGGTACCATATTCCGTATGGAAACGTGTTCAGCCAGCAGGGATTGCAGGACCTTTTGAATCTCTCCCAGGGAGAGGACCTTGGTAACCTCATCCACAACGGCCGAGTAATCGCGCTTGAGCTCATCCAGGATCTTCCGCATCTCCTGACGTCCCAGCATCTCCCAGGCATGGGATTTGATGATTTCCGTCAGATGCGTTGCGATTATCGAAGGACTGTCCACGACAGTATAGCCGGCACGCTCCGCCTTGTCCCGCAAGTCCTCGGTTATCCAGAGGGCGGGAAGTCCGAAAGCCGGATCCCTGGTGGATTCTCCCTGCAGCTCCGTCTCAACGCCTCCGGGATTGATGGCAAGGAACTGCCCCGTCCGTATCGTTCCCCGGCCGACCTCGACACCCTTTATCTTTATGCAGTATTCAGAGGGTTCGAGGCGCATGTTGTCGATAATCCGTATCCGCGGAACCGCCAGACCCAGTTCCAGGGCGGTCTCGCGGCGGATGCGGGTGATTCTATCCAGCAGCTCCGCCCCCTGGTCCCTGTCGACCAGGGGTATAAGTCCGTATCCGAGTTCCAGCGAAAGGGGATCCACCGGAACGACGGGAGCGAACTCCGTCGGTCCTTCGGGTGCCCGCTCCTTCTCCGCCGCCTCTTCCGCCTGTTCCCGGAAGCGGACCTCCTTACGGGTAAGCCGGAAAGCCACGATCCCGGTAAGTATCCCCAGGGGTATCATGATGTACCAGGGGAAGCCCGGCAGGAGTCCCAGAAGGATTAAAGCAACAGCGGCGATCCAGTATACCCTGGACTGCTGAGAGAACTGCTTTGATACATCCGAGCCGAAAGTACCGTCTGATATTGCTCGGGTAACGATAAGACCGGTGGCGACGGAGACCAGCAGGGCCGGGAACTGGGTTACCAGTCCGTCGCCGACAGTCAGGGAAACATAGTTGTTCAGGGCTGCCGCAAAGGGTTCCCCGTGGATCGACATGCCCACGATCAGTCCGCCGATCATGTTTATCAGTGTAATGAGAATTCCGACTTTGACGTTACCCGAGACAAACTTCGTCGAACCGTCCATGGCCCCGTAAAAGTCAACTTCCCGCTGCAGGTCGTTCTTCTTTTTCTGGGCCTCCTCCTCCGTCAGGGAACCGGAATTGTACTCCGCTTCAATTGCCATCTGTTTTCCCGGCAGGGAATCAAGGGTAAAACGGGCGGCGACTTCCGCGACCCTGGTTGCACCCTTGGTAATTACAATGAACTGGACCGCGATTATTATGATGAATATGATAAGCCCGATAACAAGACCCTCGGAACCGGAAGTTCCGACGACAAAGGTCGCAAAGGCCCTGACTATTCGTCCGTCAAAATTGATTCCCTGGGAAAGAATCAAGCGGGTGGAAGAAATATTCAAGCCGAGACCGAACACGGTGGTTATAAGCAGTAAAGTCGGGAACACCGAAAAATCCAGTGCCCTGTGGGTATACAGAACAATGAGGATAACCACAAGGCTGAGCATCAGGTTCAATGCCATGAGAAGGTCAAGAATGAATGTGGGCAGGGGAATGATCAGCATCATTACAAAGAACAGAACACCCACGGCTACAAAAACATCACTGCGATTATTCAGAAAAGAGGTGGAGAGTATTTTCTGTACATCCGACATCAGCCTACCTCCCTTTCACGCCCGGCCATGCCGTAAACCTGGGCAAGGATAATGGCGGTTACTTCGTAATATGTTTCGGGAATCTCATCCCCTATTTCCACCTCGGCGTACAGGGCCCGGGCGAGAGGTTTATTTTCGATTACCGGAACACTGTTCTCCCGGGCAATCTCCCTTATTCTCAGGGCCATGTTGTCCTGCCCCTTGGCGCTGACCGTGGGGGCGGACATGGTTTCCCGCTTCCACTGCAGTGCTATGGCAAAGTGCGTCGGGTTAGTAATGACCACATCCGCCTCGGGTACCGCACGCATCATATTCTGGGAGAGAATCTGCTGCATCCGTTCCCTCAGCCTGCTCTTTATTAGGGGATCTCCCTCGGTCATCTTCCGTTCTTCCTTCAACTCCTGCTTGCTCATTTTCAGGGATTCCCGGTGCTGATGACGCTGGAACATGTAATCGGGAAACGAGAGTGCAAGCATCAGCAGTGCAGCCTCTATAAGAATCTTGAGAGCTGCAAGGGCTATTGCCTGCAGGGACATGAAGAAGGGGACATCCACGAAGCGTACAATCCTGTCCATCTCCATTCGTATATTGATATAGGCGACAAGACCGATGGCAATGACTTTGAAGAAAGTCTTCCCCAGGTTGAAAAGAGCTTCCGTGGAAAAGAAGGATCTCTGCAGGAATTTCCCCAGGTTCGGAACAATCTTGTTCATATCAGGGGTAATGGTCTTTGTGGTAAACAGAAAGCCCACCTGCAGAAGGTTCGCCATTATGGCGGAAACGAAGGCGATTCCAAAAACCGGCAGGGTAAGACGGGCGGAATACCGGACAAAAACGGGGAAGATTCCATTATCGCCCACTATATTCGTTTCCACCGACACCGTAAAAAAGTATTGAATCATCTCGAGCATTGTTTTCAGCGTATAGGATCCCAGAAGTGCGATGGCGAGAATGGGAAAAAGCAGGACTATGGCTGCGGAGAATTCGGAGGATTTGGCGACCTTGCCCTCTTCCCGGGCTTTTCGAATCTTATGCTCCGTCGGGTCCTCGGTTCTTCCTTCATCCTCCGCGGCAAACCAGTTTAAAGGAATCTCCCAGGGCCGTAAAACAGCTTCATGCCCGGCGGGTATTCTGCTGCGTATCAGGAGGAGGAAGTAAATCCGCTGAAGGCTCTCCAGAGCACGGGTAAGGGAATTACCAGTCATACCGCCGCCCCAGTTCCGGTTCTGAAAAGACGCATGATTTCCAGAAAACCGGAATTAAGGATGGTAACATAGGCAAAGGTTATAGCCGGCAGCGTAAGGAGCAGAACGATAAATGCGACCCCTATTCGAATCGGAAATCCCAGCATAAGCAGATTCATCTGGGGTGCCGCCTTCGCCAGGAGTCCCTCGGAAACCGTTACCAGCATCAGGGTGCCCATTACCGGAAAGGCGATAATAAGAGACTGTCCAAAGAGGTTTGTGAGCCCCCTTCCCAGCATGGAGACGATGTACTCCTGCTGCAGCACCAGATCCACGGCCCGGAAAGCCTGGAAGGAACGGTAGATCCCCTTCAGAAATATATCCATGAAACCGCTTGCCGCCATGAAGGCGTACATGGCAAGGAGGTTCAGAAACTGTCCCATCAGGGGCAGTTCGATCTGGGCCAGGGGATCGAACACCACGGAGGCTCCGAATCCCATTTGAAAAGCGTAGAACTGTCCGGAAATCAGAAGTACCGAATAGATCATGGTAATGAAGAATCCCACAAGGATTCCGATCATCGCCTCTCCCATCATCAGCATCCCATAACCCAGGGCGTTGTCGGGCAGGGGATATCCGAATCCCTGTACCATGGGAAACACCGCCAGGCTGGTAAAAAGGGTAAGGGCGACCCGGGCGACCCCGGGAATGGAAGACGACGAAATAAGCGGGGCGGTCTGAAACAGGGCGAAAATCCGCGCGAAGATGAGAAGATAAATCTGGGCGTTTACAATAACCTGTTCAAACTCCATCTGAAATTACATCATCCTTACAATACCATCTGCGGTATCTGTCGAATAATATCGATTGTATAGGCCCGCATGGAACCGAATATAATCGGTCCAAAAAGGACCAGGGCCAGAAATATTGCAATTATCTTTGGAACAAAGGTCAGTGTCTGTTCCTGGATCGAGGTCGTGGCTTGAAAAATAGAGATGATCAGTCCGACTCCCATACCAATAAGCAGCATGGGAGAAGAAATAATCAATACCTGAAAAACCGCGTTCCGCATCAGGGCAACGGCATATCCAATGGACATTTTCTCCTCCCGTAAAATCAGCACTTTTTTCCCGGCGCCGCCGGTTTTTAAAAGAAACTCGCCACAACCTGTTCCGTAATAAGCCCCCAGCCGTCTACAAGTACAAAAAGGATCAGCTTGAAGGGCATGGAAATCATAACCGGCGGCAGCATTATCATACCCATGGACATGAGGGTTGAAGCGACAACCATGTCTATAATGATAAAGGGTATGAACAGCAGAATCCCGATCTTGAAGGCAACGGTCAGCTCATGGAGTACAAAGGCCGGTATGAGTACATGAGTCGGAACCTCCGTTGCGTTTGCCGGACGCGGCAGATCCGACAGGCGCATGAACAGTTCGATATTGTTATAATTCCGCTGCATCTGCCTGAACATAAAAAGCCTTAAAGGGCCTTCCGCATTTGCATACATCTCTTCAAAACCGATATCCCCTTCGGCGAAGGGAACGAAACTCTCTTCATACACAGTGGTCAGGGTCGGCCACATTATGAAAATTGTTAAAAACAGAGCGATACCCATGAGTACCTGGTTAGGCGGCACCTGCTGTAACGACAGAGCCCGTTTGATAAAGTCAAACACGATAGCGATACGCAGAAATGCAGTGGTAAGTATTAGTATCGATGGAGAGAGGGTGATGACCGCAAGAAGCAGAAGCAGCTGCAGCGACAGTGCGACTTCCTGATTGTCTCCGGCGCTCCGGATCGTGAGATCGACAAACGGAATATTCAAGCCGTCAGCTGGTACATTGACATCCTGCGCCTCCTGGGCAGTCAATACACCGCTACACGTCACCACTATCAGCAGGATGACGAGTACTTTTTGTTTCATTCCCCCCCCGGTACATCTCGAAACTACTCACTTCAGCATACTCACAGATTCTTCATCCTTTGTCCCTGGTTTTTCAGGAAGTGGGCCGATGACGATACCGAGTCGTCCCCGCCCTCTTCGTTTCCGGAAAGAAGTCCGCCGATAAGCTGCCTGAAGCTTTTTTTCGGGGAGGAATCTTCCCGGGCAAGAAAAACGTCAATCTCGTCACGGCTCTCTTTATCATCGATTTCCGCGATAAGGTTGACGCTGTTTTCGGCGGATCCTACAAGCAGGAAACGCCGCCCCAGAGAAATAAGATGTACACTGCGTGTACTGGAGAGGGATTTTGAAGAGAGGATCCGGATAAGATCATTGTCCGGGTATCCCCTGCCCGCAATGCGCTTGAGCAGGAAGAACAGTCCGTAGATAGCTGCAACGACTCCCCCGAGAACCAGGACCATGGAGACAAAACTCCATATCGTGAGGTTTCCACCGGGCTCGACAGCTTCTGTTGTGTTGTTTTCCGCAGCTCCTTCACCGCCGTCGAAGATTATGTCTTCTTCAGACACAATGGCTTCTCCTGCAGGAGCTTCGCTTTCTTCCCTTTCCTGTGCTGAGAGGCTACCAACCACAGCCGCCACTAACAGCAGGAAAAGAAGCACGTTTTTTTTCAATGTCCCCCCCCAGAGACGTTATATCATAAGCCTACCAACAAAGTCGGCGTTTGTCCAGATTTAACTCCTTATATCATGTCAAATCAGACATTCTTTCCATGGGAGATACGATTTCGGTTACCCGAACACCGAAATTCTCGTCAATTACAACAACCTCGCCCTTGGCGATGAGTTTGTGATTAACCAGAATATCCACCGGTTCGCCTGCCAGCTTGTCCAGCTCGATAATCGTTCCTTCTCCCATTCCAAGAATCTCACGGATGAGCCGCTTGGTCCGTCCCAGCTCAACGGTCATCTCCATATAGACATCCATCAGGAGTCCGATATTTCCCTGATCACCGGCCGCAGCCTGGGGATACAGATTAGGAAACTGAACCGACTGTACATTCGGCGGCTGCTGATAACTCATGCTCATGCCCTGAGGCATCTGCTGTTGCATTCCTCCTCCCATCATTCCCTGTCCCATGGCGCCCATCTGCGATGACGGCTGAACACCGGGAGATGGAGAAGCCTGTTGAGGCTTAACGACATCTGAAACAGCGGAAATAGAAAATACCTCCATCAGCTGAGAAGGTTTTTCTCCTTCGATAGTCACGGGGTAACTGACTCTAAGGAACCCGTCACCGGGCAGTGAAATATCGTCCCGGGAAAGTATCTCGGTTTCCCCGGGACTGGTCATTACGGTCTTCCGTACAGCATCTCCCAGGGTAGTGGCTATGGCCCCGGCAAGGGTATTTCCCGCTTCCGACAGGGCGGACAGGGCTGCCTCGTCCAGGTCAATCTGCTCCTGTCCCATCATCAACCCGGCTATGGCGGTAGCCAGATTGACAGGCATCAGGTACATATGTTCCCCCACAATACCTTCGGAAAAACCTATGCTGGTTACCACCAGCTGTTCAGGAGCGGTCCCGACAAAGCCGTCCCGGGTCATAAATTCAACCTCGGGCTTTCCGATGTTGACGCTTTTTCCTATAATGCCGCTCAGATTCGAGGCCTGACTCGATACAGCCCCGGACAGCTTTGACGCGAAGGCCATCTGCTGTTCCTGGGATAACCCGGCGGGAGCCTGGCCTGCGCTCTCCTCCCCGCCAAAATCAAATCCGCCGCCGCCCTGCAGCAAAGCATCAATTTCGTCTTGCGATAATGAACCATCACTCATGGCTACTCTTCTCCTTCGACGGCGAGCTCTTCGAACTCTTCTTTTTCTATATCCTCAAGTTTCTGTGTTATCTGCACAGCCACCTTGTTTCCCACAAGGCCCGGCCTGCAGAGAAACTTTTTACGGTTCCCGATCTTCAGAACCATAGGGTCCGTTGTTCGGGTATCCTGAAGCCGTATGACATCTCCAACCCGGAGAGACAATACATCCCGCACGGTAAGGTTAATACTGCCGATTTCCGCAACAACATTGACATGTACGGTGGACAGACGTTCCTTTATGATATTCAGGTTCTCCGTTGTCGCACCGGAACGCACGGTGGAATACATGTACTGTGCTGAGAGCTTGGAAATAATCGGCTCGATGGTCAGATAGGGAATACAGAAGTTCATCATACCTTCCACTTCCCCGACCTTCGTTTCCAGGGTTACAAGCACAACCATTTCCGTGGGAGGGACAATCTGGGCGAACTGGGGATTCGTTTCAATCTGTCCCAGCCGCGGCCTGAGATCGATAACCTGGCTCCAGGCTTCCCGAAGGTTCCCCAGTATGCGGACTATGATTCCCTCCATTACCGACTGCTCGATATCCGAGAGGTCCCGCTGCACCTTCGTCCCTTCCCCCTGTCCGCCGAAGAGGCGGTCGATGATGGAAAAAGTAATGGCGGGATCGATCTCCAGCACCGCGGAGCCCTTCAGGGGATCCATATTTATTATCCCCAGGGTAGTGGGATTGGGTATGGACCGTATAAACTCCTCGTAGGTCAGCTGATCAACCGAGGCGACGTGGACATGGACCATGCTCCGAAGCTGCGCGGAGAGGGCGGTGGTGGTCAGGCGCGCGAAGGTCTCGTGCATAATGGAGACAGTACGAATCTGTTCCTTGGAAAATTTGTCCGGACGCTTGAAATCATAGATCTTGATCTTCCGCTGATCCGTTGCCTGAGAAACCTCTTCGCTTTCGATATCCCCTGTCGAAATCGCCGTTAACAGCTGGTCGATTTCATCCTGGGATAAAACCTCATTCATCCTCTACCCTCTAAACCGTCTCGGATGCTAAAAATCAAGTATCTGCAGGTCCATAATAATAACCCTTTCGATGTTTGGACCTGTAAGCCTGTCATTGATAAGGGTCTTCAGTTCGTTTGTTATCTGGGCCTCGTGCCGGGGAGTAAGCTCCGCCGCATTTTTTGTGCTGAAGTAGTGCCGTATTTCCGCCTGCAGAGGTGACTGCCGGTCGTTCAGCTCTGTAAGTATGGTTTTATTGTCCTTCTCGAAGCCGATCTTTACCTTGACGATCACCGTCATGGGTTCGGTATCCGAGGTCCTTGTACGGATCTCCTCTATTCCGTCCCACCACTGCAGAATCGGGGCGACTCCCTGGTAGTCCGGAGAAACCGCGGGCAGGGACTGCTGTGCCGAACCCCGTCCGAGGATCTGCATGGTAATGACAACCACGGTGACAATAAAGATTATAGCCGCAAGCCCCATGGCTACCAGCTTGAGGATTTTTATTACTATTTCGGGGAGAAAACCTCCCCTTCCTCCGGAGTCCGGTTCAACACCGCCGGTTACATCTTCGTCGCCGAATACGACATCTTCGTCTGCCATGTCCACCTACTCCTGAAGAGCGGTAAATACCGCCCTTACATAAAAAAGTATCAAATATATGTTCCTTATGCAAACCCTCATTGTTCCCTGCCTATAAGTGTCCTTCACTCAGGATTACAATGTCTATACGCCGGTTGTAGGCCCGGCCTTCGGGGGTATCATTCGTCGCCAGGGGCACCGTATCGGAAAAGCCTGCAACCTGAAACTGGTCCTCCGGCACCCCGTACTGAACCAGGTATTTCAGGGTATTGATCGCCCTTGCCGAGGACAGCTCCCAGTTCGTCGGCCAGGGACCGGTCGGATCCGTTGGAGCCGCATCGGTATGCCCTTCTATCCTGAACTTCCGTCCCTCCAGGGATATAAGCAGCTGAGATACCTTCTGCAGGGTCTCACGGGTATTTTCGATGTCTATCTCCGCACTGGCGGGGCGAAAAAACGAATCCGCCGCCAGACTGATTATAAGGCCCCGTTCATCCTCGGTAACCCGGACCTTCTTGGTCTTGATCTCCGGCTGGAACTGGCTTATCGCCCGCTTGCGGGCCTTGTCCAGGGCCCTTCCCTTGTCGACGGAAGGCAGGGTCATGATGTTGTTTCCCAGTTCCGCGAGCTCCCCTGCCTGGAGGGTGTTGCCCCCCTCGAGAACACCAAGACCGGAGAAGGCAGCCAGGATCAGCTTTAACTGGGAACCGTCCACCTCCGCGGTGGTATACATCATTACAAAAAATGTCAGAAGAAGGGTCACCATATCGCCATAGGTGAGCATCCAGTCGGCGGCGCCTTCGGGGGGACATTTTTTGCATTTATTCGGCCTTGGCATGCTTGCTACAAATCCTATTCGGCGGCAGATTCCGCCATGATTGCCTCTCTCTTAAGGGGAGGCAGAAAACTCAGAAGCTTGACTTCGAGAATCCGGGGGTTGTCTCCGGACTGGATGGAGAGGATCCCTTCGATCATAATCTCCTTGACCAGGGTCTCACCCTTGTCCCGGTCCTCCAGCTTTGCCTTGATGGGAATCAGTACCAGGTTGGCAAATATTGCACCGTACATGGTGGTAATAAGAGCCAGAGCCATACCCGATCCGATGGAATCAGCGTCGTTAAGGTTTGCCAGCATGGCGATAAGCCCTGCCAGGGTACCGATCATTCCGAAGGCGGGAGCGACCTTTCCCCAGAAGTCGAAGAGCATTATTCCGTCCTGGTGGCGTTCCTGTATCTGATTCAGCTCATTGTAGAGAAGGTTCTTGATTATTTCCGGATCAGTACCGTCGACAACCAGCTGAATTCCTTTTTTCATGAACTCCTGTTCAACCTCTTCCAGGTCGTCCTCCAGGGCAAGAAGCCCCTCGCGGCGGGCTTTTTCGGAAAAGTTGACCAGGGTGGAAATAATGGCCTCTTCTCCCCAGTTGGGAACATTGAGGGCATGGTTCAGATAACGCATCATTCCCAGCACCCGCTGAAGGGGACTGGAAACCATCAGGGCCGCAAAGGAGCCGCCGATAACCATAAAGATCGATGGAATATCGACATAGGAAGTCAGGCTTCCACCGGAAGTAAAGATTGACATCAGGATCATCACAAATCCGAGTATCAATCCAATAATCGTTCCTAAATCCATTCTTCGGTTACTCCTCGTTCTTGAAGGCCCCTATCTGCCTGCGGTATTCGATAATCGAATTCATAATCGTCCGGCGGTCCTCCCGGACCACCAGACGTTTACCCGACAGCATAATCAGGGTTGTATCCGGATTGGCTTCCATGTATTCGATCTGATGGGGGTTAACCCAGTAGACCGTTCCATCCAACCTTGTTACTTCAATCATCTGCGGCCTATTCTAACCCCTTAACGCTTTAAGGTCAAAAGCTCCTGCAGCATCTGGTCCGATGTTTGTATCGTTTTACTGTTGGACTGGAAACCCCGCTGTGTAACGATCATGTCGGTAAATTGTTCCGCCAGGTCCACGTTGCTCATTTCCAGGGCGCCGGCGATAAACTTGCCCTTGCCGGCAACACCGCTCTCGGAGACATTCGGGTCGCCTGAGTTGTTGGTCACGATGTAGGTACTCTCGCCGGCCTTCTCGAGCCCTCCGGGGTTAACGAAACTCGCCAGGGCGACCTGTCCGATGGTACGGTTGGTACCGTTGGAATAGACCCCGGTTATCATTCCGGACTGATCGACTTTGAAGCTCTCCAGGTATCCCATGGGATAACCGTTCTGCGCAAAGGCCTTGGTGGAACTCTTTTCAGCAAACTGGGTCATGGAGTTCACAACGCTCCCAACCTCTCCCAGATTCAGATTGAAGGTCTGCCGCAGCACGCCGCCTTCAGCGTCGGGATTGGCGTCGGGCACATCGAAAGAAATCTGCGTCTGAAGCGCCCCCTCTGTCAGTATATCACCCTGGGCGTCGGTTACCGATTCCAGGGTCCCGAGATTGTTGAAATTTACCGTAAAAGTGGCTGTGGCGTTGTTCGCCTCCCCGACCTCGGCAAGGGTGTTCGCCGTATCTGCACCGTCTGCGTCGGGATTCATGATTACCACCGCATCCCAGCTGTTCGGAGCTCCCACGGTCTTGGTAAAGTTAATCCGCATGGTGTGGGTGTTCCCGAAATCGTCATACACTGTCTTGTCGATGGTCCAGGTGTTCTGCAGTACTTCCGCGGGGCCCGCGTCGGCGGGGATTTCTCCAACTCTCTTATCCAGGTTACAGGCCAGATAGACTTCGCTGGTTGCGGAGGCAGGGTCCTTACCGCCTATGGGAATGGTAATGTCCCCCACATCGGAAGCTGTATTGATGATTGTCTGCCCCTCCACCTCCTGGGCCATCCATCCCTGGACCTTCAGGCCATTGGCGGGATTCACCAGGGTACCGGCTTCGTCAAGGCCAAAAGCGCCGGCTCTGGTGTAGAACTCCTTGTCTCCCTCCCGGAGGATAAAGAACCCGTTTCCCTGGATTGCGATATCCGTCATGACCCCGGTGGTCTGCAGGGAGCCCTGGGTGTGGATGGTATCGATAGCGGCAATAGTCATACCCAGTCCGACCTGTTTCGGGTTTACTCCCCCAAGGTCATCGGTAGGACGGGCGGCCCCGGACATTGTCTGGGACAGCATATCCTGAAAATTCACCCTCCCCTTTTTAAAACCGATCGTGTTGACGTTGGAGATGTTGTTACCAATAACATCCATCCGCGTCTGGTGATTCTGCAGACCGGAAACACCGGCATAAAGGGACCGCATCATATGTTCATATCCTCCTGGCGCATTACCTTTTCAATTTCATCCACATCGTAGTAGGTTCCGTTTACAAGAACCTGGGGGAATTCCCGTCCGGATACCGCTTCTACGGTACCGCGAATAACCTGATCTCCCCGAATAATCTCCACCTCGTGTCCCAGGGTATTCATGGCCTTCGATGAAGCCATTACCCCGGAGAGCTGAGTAAAGGAGCTTGCCATGTTCGTCATCTGTTCCAGTGTTGAGAACTGGGCCATCTGGGCAATAAACTCCTTGTCCTTCATGGGTTCACTGGGGTCCTGATGGGTCAGCTGGGTCAGAAGAATTTTAAGAAAATCATCCTTGTCGAGCTCCTGCTTTGACTGCCTGCCGGGATCGATCGTCTTGTTCAGCAGATCAACCTGCATCTGTGTTCTTGCCTTGTCGGCGCTGTTCATGGTTGTGGAAATATCCATCCTGCTCTTCTCCTACACATATACATTGACCCGACTCTCGCCGAAAATATAATCTTCGACCCTGGGTACCTGGTCATCAAAAATCCTGGTCATTTTTTCAAGAGGAAGCCCTTCGAGATTCTGTTCTCTTCGTCTTCCGGAAAAACCTTCCCTCTGTCCGACAGAGACGTCCAGGCCGGCGGTCTGAAAACCGTTTTCCCGGAAAGCCCGGTTCAGGGCCTCCATGTTCTCCTGAAAAACCTCTCGTACACTATTATTTTCGACAATTATTCGGCCGGCTATATGCCTATTATCCGAGAGATTCAGCCGTATCCGTACTTCCCCCAGTTTTTCCGGCTTGAGTATCAGGCGGATCTCACCCTGGTCCCTGTCCTTGAGTACAAACTGGGCTTTTTTTATGATCTCCCCGTTCCCCTCTTCCTTCAGAGCACGGGAAAGGTCTGCTGCAGCCTGGGCGGGACCGGTCTCGCCGCGGGAAATCGTGGAATCCGCCTTTCCATTGAAAGCCTCGATAACGATGAAATCCTGACGGTTCTGGCCTTCCGGCTTCAGGGAATCCTGCAAGCTGACAGCCTCGATCTTCTGTGCCTGGTGTGAAGCTGTCTGTTCGCTTTTTGTCTCCTTTCGGCTGCGAAGATCGATAAGTTCGGCCTTTACCGTCTGCCGCTGGGCATCATCGCCGGAATGAACCCTGCGAACAGCGGATGCATCGCGGCGGGCCTCACTGTCATGTCTGGTTTTTTCTGCAGCCGCTTTTCCTGCCTCTTTTGCACTTTCAGCATCTCCGGGGCCGATCCCTTCGCCGGATACAGTAAGGCCCTTTATGGCCGATTTTTCCTTATCCCTGGCATCAGAATCTGAGGTTTCTGTACGTCTTTCGGAAGAAGATGCTGACTTTTCCGGATCTATTCCGGCTTCCGCCTGTACCGGGACCTGTATCTTTACATCTGATTTGTTGTCTTTACCGGTTCCACGGGCTCCCGCGAAGACATTTTCAGGATTATTGACCTTCCGGCTGTTCTTTTCGGTGGTCTGTTTGCCATCCCCCCGGGGGGTCGGAACATGGACGGGGTTCTCTTTTTCATCCCTGGAAACGGATTCATCCGATCCTTCGCCGGAATGGTCCCTGTCTGCTTCCTTACTGTTTTCAGAAGTGTCGGTTTCCTCTTTTTTTGATTTCGCGGCGGCGTCCTTCACGGTTTCCGCATCTTTCGATTCCTTCGCCCTGCCAGGACTCTCCCCCTGAAGGTCCGCGTCTGTTTTCTCAGTCTCCCTCTGATCCGCCGAATTGCTCCTTTCCGTTTCTGCACGGGCAAGGTATTCGCCGAAAGGAGGCCCCTCAAGCTCCGTTACCTGGGGAGAAAACTCCGCAGGTCGATGGTCGCTGGAGATAAACTCTACCGGGGATATCATCTTTTTGTATCATCCTCCTTGAACCTCCGGTTTCTTGAGCATTTTTCGGTTTAAAACCGCAGCTCTGTCCGCAGGCATCAGAGACAACCAGTACGAAACGACCGAAACGTTCCCGGCCTCCCGGGCCATCTGTTCGGTCATGCGCAGAATGTCAATCACATCCTGGTCGTCCATTGCAACGAGCCGTTCGACAGCCGCTTCCGGGGGCATCCCCGCAAAATACTCCGCGGCTTGACGAAGGTTTGCACTCTTATTTTCGTACTGTTTTACAATTTCATTGAATGATTTTTCCCGATCTTCCAGCGCCTTTTCCCGCTCTTCAAGGGCTTCCAGCTTTTGAACAATCTCCTCTTCCCTGATATCCAGCTGCTCTTCCTGTTCCAGGAGGGCGGTTTCTCTCCGGTCAAGCTCTTCCCACAGCTTCTCCAGACGTGCCTCATCCAGCAGAAGGACGGAACCGTCATCCGGAACCTGCTCGGGGGTTTCCATTCCCAGCAGCCGGAACACCGGGTTCAGTCGTTCCCGGACATCCACCAGGCCCAGATGATCGAACCAGAGTAATCCACCGAGGAACAGAATTCCAATCAACAGGACGAGGACGATTATCCGGTATCCTGCATTTACCTTTGCCATTACTCTTTTCCTCCCGCTTCAATACGACGTGCGGCGGCACTGCTGTTCAGATCGTCCTGTTTCAGAATCTCGTTTTTGCGTTCTTCCCGGTAAAATTCCGCCGCTTTTTTTTCTTTCAGTTTCTCGAATACCTTTCGTTCCCGGGACGCCTCGATATAGCCGGCCTGTATTTTTTCCCGTTCCTTTCCAAGCCGGCCCAGATCCTGATGCAACTGACTGCTGGTATGCTCCATTCTCCTGATGTAATTTTCCGCAGCCACCCGGGCGACAAAATCATTTCCCGCAGCAGCTCCGGAAACAAAAGCCTGACGCCTCTTCCGCCCGCACTCGGCAATCCGCTGGCGAATCGCTTCCATACGTCCGGTAAGCTCGCCGAGTTTCTGTTCCCATTCCCGTTCCCGGTACTCCTTGAGTTCGAGGAGCTTCTGCAGCTTGAAATGAAAACGTCGCATTGCCTAATCCGTCCCCGCCAGTGAACGCAATGTTTCCAGAGTGTCTGCGATATCCGCCCGCTCATCGATTCCCTGCACCAGGAAGTCCCGTATGGCAGGCATCTTGGCGATTGCTTCATCCACAAGAGAATTGGCACCCTTTACGTATGCTCCCACGTTGATAAGGTCTTCGGACTCATAGTAGGCAGACAGCAGCTGTCGCAGTCTTCCCGCAGCTTTCAGGTCCGCTTCCTTCGCCACCTTGTTTCCCAGGCGCGACAGGGAATCAAGGACATCCACCGCCGGATAGTGATACCGCTGTGCCAGCTGCCGGCTCAGGATAACGTGTCCGTCCAGAATACCCCGTACCGTATCTGCCACGGGGTCATCCATATCATCGGCGTCCACAAGAATGGAATAAAATCCGGTAATTGTTCCCTTGTCGGAGGTACCGCAGCGTTCAAGAAGCTTGGGCAGCAGGGAAAAAACCGAGGGGGTGTATCCCCTGGTGGCCGGCGGTTCGCCCACGGCGAGGCCGATCTCCCGCTGGGCCCGGGCAAAACGGGTTACCGAATCGAAGAGAAGCATTACATCCTTGCCCTGGTCCCTGAAGTATTCGGCAATGGCCGTGGCGACGTAGGCACCTCTGAGGCGTGCCAGGGGGGGAGTATCGGAGGAGGAGACCACCAGCACTGAACGCTTGAGCCCCTCAGGCCCGAGATCGTTGTCGATGAACTCCTTGACCTCCCTGCCGCGTTCCCCGATGAGGGCAATCACGTTGACATCTGCGGAGGTGTTCCGGGCGATCATACCGAGAATGGTGGACTTTCCGACCCCGGAACCGGAGAAAATACCCAGTCGTTGTCCCTTTCCCACGGGGGTAAAGGCATCCAGGGAACGGACCCCGGTAACAATGCGTTCCTTAATGGCGGCACGACGCAAAACATCCGGCGGCTCCGCTATGACCGGGTAGGTTTCCACCGAACCGAGGGTGGGCCCGTTGTCCATGGGTCGGCCAAGGCTGTCCAGTACGCGCCCCAGCAGTCTGGGAGAGACGGGAACAGAGAGGGATTCACCCATGGCGGTAACACGACAGCCTGCCTCAATGCCCTCCATGCCCAGAAAGGGCATCAGCTGGACAGATTCCTCGGAAAACCCGACGATCTCCGCCGGCACGGTTCCCCTGCCCTTGGGGACATCGATATGACATAATTCGCCCACCATCCCATGGGGGCCGTGACTCTCGATCATGAGCCCCTTCACGCGCTGAATGAGTCCCGTATATTTTATAGGATCAAAGTCGCTGAGAACTGTATTATACTTTTCGAACATCCTTCCCTCCCTTAAAGGATGAACCTGGAACCTCAGGCCTCCCCTTTTTCTCTGATGGGTGCCATCTCCAGGATTTTTTCCTCAATTTCGTTGAATTGCGATTTTATCCTGGCATCGATCTCCCCGAAGTCTGTCTCGATAATACAGCCTCCACGGTCTACCCGGGAGTCTTCCATTACCGTTATGGATCTGACGTTCTCGACCATACGCATGAAATCCTTGACATGGTCGGTGGTAAGATCAACGTCTTCCAGGTTAACCCTGAGAATGACGTCTCCACGGCTCTTGAGTTTTCTCAGGGCCTGAATAACATTATTGATGACCACGTTCTTCTGGTTTTCCGAGATAACCTTGATTACCTTCTTTGCAATCAGAAGAACAAGGTTGATCACCTGGGTTTCGGATTCCTCGATTATCTCCGTGCGCTTTTCGATGGCGGAACTGATGATACCGTGAAGGTGGGTGACCAGCCGTTCAACCTCACCCCGACCCTCCTGGTAGCCTTCTTCCCGACCGGATTCAAAACCCTCGGCGTAGGCGTCCTTACGGATCTGTTCGAGCTGATCGTTGGCCTCTTTGAGAATCTCATCCCGCCGGGCTTCGGCTTCCGATTCAATCTCCGCGGCATTATCCTCGGCTTCCTGCTTCAGCTTCTCCCCTTCATCGGTCTTGGCCTTGAGAACCTGAAAAGCCCGTTCCTCCGCCTCCTTGACGATATTCTCCGCCTCTTCCTGTGCGGAGGCGATCATCCCGGCCTTCTCTTCTTCCCACTGAGCCCTGAAGGCCTCAGCCTCTCTGCGCAGGTCATCGGCGGTTGGTCCGCTGTACTCCTCTGCGGGAACAGGAACCTCCACGGGCTTCTGTTCCTTGAAGGGGGTATCGAGAACGATTCTGCCGGAACTTAACTGTGTTACCTCCGTGGGCCGGAAAACATTCTTTGCCATTCCCTACCTTCCCTATACCACCATCTCGTCCTCGCCGGAACGGGCAACAACAATTTCGCCCTGGTCCTCGAGCTTGCGGATAATGGAAACAATCTTCTGCTGGGTCTCCTCAACGTCCTTAAGCCGCACGGGACCCATGTACTCCATCTCCTCCTTGAGCATTCCCGCGGCGCGCTTGGACATATTGCGAAAAATCTTGTCCTGAACCTCGGCTTCCACACCCCGCAGGGCCTTGGCCAGTTCTCCGGTATCCACCTCCCGCAGCACCTTCTGAATCGCCCGGTCGTCGAGAAGCACGATATCCTCGAATACGAACATGCGCTTCTTGATCTCCTCTGCCAGTTCCGGATCCTCCTCTTCAAGGCTTTCGATGATGGTCTTTTCCGTCGAACGGTCCACCATATTGAGGATCTCAACGATATTCTCGACTCCACCGGCGGCGGTGTAGTCCTCGGAACTGAGGGTCGAAAGCTTCTTCTCAAGGACCCGTTCGACCTCCCGCAGAATGTTGGGGTCTGTACGGTCCATGGTTGCAATGCGCTTGGATACATCGGACTGTATCTCGTGGGGCAGACTGGCAAGTATTATGGATGCCTTCTGGGGTTCCAGGTAGGCCAGGATCAGAGCGATGGTCTGGGGATGCTCCTGCTGGATAAAGTTCAAGAGGTGCGCGGGGTCCGTACGCCGGATAAAGTCGAAGGGACGCACCTGCAGCGAACTGGTCAGACGATTGATGATATCCACCGCCTTCTGGGCACCCAGGGATTTTTCGAGAAGCTCCCTGGCGTAATCGATACCTCCGGAGGTTATGAAGTCCTGGGCCATCATGAGTTCCTTGAACTCCATCAGCACCGTGTCCCTGTCCTCAGAATCGATATTGTCCAGCCGCGCGATCTCGAAGGTAAGCGCTTCAATTTCGTCTTCCCTGAGGTGTTTGAAAATCTCCGACGAGATTTCCGATCCCAGGGTGACAAGAAAGATTGCAGCCTTCTGACGACCGGTGAGTTCCTTCTTTAAGCCCTTCTTGGGAGCCCCGCCTGCGGCGGCTCCCGGGGTCTGTGCTTTAGCTTGTTTGGCCATATCGAGTCTCCTTCGTCACTGTGCTACTCCTCAAGCAGCCAGGTGCGAATCAGCTGGGCAACATCCTCGGGATGCTCCCGGGCCATGTTGATGGCATGCTCCTGCATGTCCAGCCTGGCCCGCTCCTCGACGGACATTTCGACATCCACCCCCTCCTCTTCCGCACTTCTGAGGGCGGCCTCGCGCATAGCCTGGTGCTGCCGGGAGAGCTCCTCCTCCCTGAGTCTTCGACGCCGTTCCAGCTCGCGGCTTATCAGACGGAAGACGATAAGGGCGATAATCAGTACCGCCACGGCTATGAGGGAATAGATGATCATCTGCTGCAGCCGCTGCCGTGCCCTGAACTCCTCGTCCTCCATGGCGAACTGTGCAGTCCGGTCGAACTGCAGGTGTTCAACCGAAACGCTGTCCCCCCGGTTGCGATCATAGCCGATGGCATGCTCCACCAGGGTGCGGGCCTTCGCAAGGTCTTCATCGGAAACCGGGGTATAGTTGCGGACAATGCTTCCGGTACTGTCGAGTTTTACCGTACCCTTATCGGTATATTCCCTGCGCCACAGGCCGTCAATAGCGGCACCGACGCTTATGCGATTAATGACCCAGGGGGTTTTTTCTTCATAGGTATTCTTCTGGTTTACCTCTTCGTTCTGGGTAACCGAGTTGTTTTTATACTCCCCGAAGAGGGCGTCGGCATCCTTGTATGAGGGCGGCACCTGCCCTTCCACCCCGGGAGGACCTTCAGGATTGAAACCTGTTCCCTTCCACTGTTCGTCGATAACCTCCTTGGAACGGGTTACCGAGGGAACTACCTGCAGTTCCGAATAGGGTGTGGCCGGATTGTCGGGAACCATGGTTATGGGAAAGAACTCCTCCGTTTCCACAACCCGTTTGCTCATATCCAGGTCGATGTCGACCTTGAGCACCCGTACCCGATCCTCGCCGAAGATCTGCATAAGGGCTTTCTGTATCTCGTTACGGTAGGCCTTTTCGAGATTATCCTTCTGTGCAAGCTGCCGTTTGGTGAGTTCCAGGCGGTCAAAATCCGCCAGGTCCTCGAAATCATTCAGGACGTTCATATTGTGATCGCTGATCACAATATTCTCTTCCTGCAGGCCCTCAACGGCAAAACGTACCAGTTTTACAATACCCTCGATCTTTGCCCGGTTGGTGGAAATGCCTGATCCCGGAGACGGGGTAATTATGACCGACGCGGTTACCGGCTGCTGGTCGTCGCTGAAAAGCTCGGTTTCCGGCATTACCAGGGTAACCTCGGCATCGTCGACATCCGCCAGAGCCTCTATGTGCTGCTCCAGGCTGTCGGTTATTGCCCGCCTTAAGTTTACGTTCCGTTCAAAATCGGTAATAGTCCAGCGGTCGAGCTTGAAGACATCCCAGGGAGACACCTCCTTGGGAATAAGGTCTTCCCGCATCAGAATCGAGACCATTCGCTGGGCAGTAATTTTGTCTTTAACGAAAATCCGCCCCTCCGCAGAGATGGTGTGTTCCACCTTCTCCTCATCGAGACGCAAGGAAATTTCAGACAACTTTTCCTGATCGGTAATTGCGGTAGTCAGCAGCGGCACCATGCTCGGCCGGGAACTGAACGTCACCAGACCTGCCAGCGCGCCGATAACCGCGACGACGATTACAATAAACATGATCCGCTGAACCAGGGACCACTTACTCCAACCGCCCTTTACCTGCTCCAGGAACTTTTTCAACCATTCGTTCATCTCCCCTCCCAAGGCACTAATGGTTAATTAGCTCCGTTTGATAGAAATATGTAACCTACCTGGTTATCATCTTACAGCAGAACGAGATACTTGGCTACCGTAAACTGATAATCTCTTTGTAGGCCCGTATGGCTCCGTCAACAACGGATTTGGTCATGGTGACGGCCATATTCGCCTTCGCCATGGCAATTGTAACATCATGAGAATCAACACTCTCCGGGTCCGTAAGCATTGCCTGAGTCAGGGATGTACTCTCCTGCTGCAGGGCATTTGCGCCGTTCAGGGCCTTCACCATGGCCTGGGAAAAACCCGTGGTCGAACTGTCTTCAGGCTGATTCTGAGGAAGCTTGCCGGACAGATGCCTGGGATTTGTCCTTTCCAGCCCGATTTTGTGGCCCGAAACATGCATTGAATCAAAAATATCCATAGTTTACCTACCTTCCTATATCCAGCGAGCGCATGAACATGGTCTTCGAGCCGTTAACCAGGGCAATATTTGCCTCGTAGGAACGGCTGGCGGAGATCATATCCACCATCTCTTCAACAATATTGACGTTAGGCATTTCAACATAGCCGGTTTTCGGACCCGATTTGATTGCGTCGGGATGCGTCGGATCGTACACAAGCCGGGTTTTAGCATCCCTGTCCTTGGTAATCTCCGCGACCCTCACCCCTTTTCCGATGCCGTTATCCAGGCGCTTCGGTAAAAAGGGAATCTTGAAGTAGGGCTCCGAGACCCGGGGCTTCATTATCACCCGGCTGCGACGATAGGGTCCCCCCTCGGGGGTCCTGGTGGTGTCCGCGTTGGCAATATTATTGGAAATAACATCAAGACGAAGCCGCTGGGCGCTCAGACCCGATGCCGCCGTGTTTATGCTGGTAAACATACCCATTATTCTCTATCTCCTCTCTTCCGCTAACGCAGAACGGTGTTTACCTGACTGAACTGGTTCGCCACCGAACGGGTCATTATTTCGTAGCGCAGCTGGTTCTGCAGCTGGGCCATCATCTCTTCTTCCAGGTCCACATTGTTTCCGTTGTTATCCGACTGGGTCAGATAATCCAGGATCTTCTTCGGTTTTACCGTCCGGTAATCAGTACTCCGGTGAAAAGGAATATGCTTAGGATCGGTCAGCGCGGCCTTCAGGCGTCCCGTCGGTTTTTCCGAGTCCAGGGCCCGTTTGAGCTCAGCCTCGAAATTGATCTCGCTGCGCTTGAAGTTCGGCGTATCGGCGTTGGCAATGTTGTTGGAGATAACACTGCGCCTGAGTACAGCCACATCCATATTTCGATGCAGCAGATCGAGGGTTTTTCCAAAACTGTTACCGTAAAACACAGCATGCTCCTTGCATAATTCTCTTTCTTATCCTCTAGTTTCGGCAGGAACAGCGTCCCTCCTTACACCTCTGTTACAGGATGTACTGACTCAGGTCCTTGTCCTGAAGCACATCGCTCAACCGATCGTTCACGTAATCCGGGGTTATGGTTATGGTCTGCCCGCTTATTTCCGGCGCCGTAAAGGAGACCTCCTCCAGAAGCAGCTCCATTATGGTATGCAGCCTTCGGGCGCCGATGTTCTCGCTCATGCTGTTTACCTGGGCAGCTATCTCCGACAGCCGTTTTACCGCCTCGGGGGTAAAATCCAGGGTAACGTCCTCGGTACCGATAAGCGCCTTGTACTGGGTGATCAGGGCGTTCTGAGGCTGGGTCAATATCCTCTCGAATTCCTCGGCTCCCAGGTCCTTGAGCTCGACCCGCAGGGGGAAACGTCCCTGGAGTTCGGGAATCAGATCCGAAGGCTTGGAGATGTGAAAAGCCCCGGCGGCAATAAAGAGGATGTGACTGGTGTCGATCATCCCGTGCTTTGTATTTACGGTGCTGCCCTCCACGATGGGAAGAATATCCCGCTGGACCCCTTCGCGGCTCACGTCCGCTCCGGATCGGTTCTCCTTGCCTGCAACCTTGTCGATCTCGTCTATGAAGATGATTCCCATCTCCTGGACCCGATCCCTGGCGATCTCCGAAACCCTTTCGGTATCCACCAGCTTGTCCAGTTCCTCAGCCATGATTATTTCCCTGGCCCGTTTTACAGTTACCCGTTTTCTCTTCTTGCCTCCGCCGAGGATATTGGAAAGGTTGCCCAGGTTCAGGTCCATCTCTTCCATGCTGTTGCCGGCGAAAACCTCGATGGTCGGGAAACCTCCCCGGGATACGTTCACCTCAACACTCTTCTCCTCGAGTTTGCCTTCACGAAGCATCTTCCGGAACTTTTCCCGGGTATCGCTTCCACCGCTCTCCTCCACGGGAACAGGCATAGTGCCCTCCTTCGGGGCCTCCGGCTTTTTTATACCCGGAAGGAGAAGATCGAGGATCGCCTCCTCGGTCCGCCGTTCCGCCTCTTCCCGGACGCCCTCCTGAAGCTCCTCCTTGACCATGGAGACGGCCACACTCATGAGGTCCCGAACCATGGATTCCACGTCCCGTCCCACGTAGCCGACTTCGGTATACTTGGTGGCCTCCACCTTTACAAAGGGTGCGCCGCTGAGGCGGGAGAGACGACGGGCGATTTCAGTTTTTCCGACCCCGGTGGGGCCGATCATTATGATATTCTTGGGGGCAATCTCGTCCCTCAGCTCCTTGGGAAGCTTCTTTCTCCGGGTGCGGTTTCGCAGTGCGATGGCCACGGCTTTCTTTGCCTCGTTCTGACCGATAATGTATTTATCAAGCTCCGCCACAATTTCCCGGGGAGTCATGTCGTCAATAATCATGCCAGCTCCTCACTGATAATGGATTCGTTGGTGTAGATGCAGATTTTCGCCGCTATCCTCAGGCAGCGTCGGGCGATTTCCAGGGCGCTCAGATCGACACCGGAATCAAGGTAGGCCAGCGCAGCCGCGTAGGCATAACTTCCCCCGGAACCGATGGCAATGGCGCCCTCCTCGGGTTCGATAACATCCCCGGTCCCCGAAATCAGGAGTATCTTCTCCCTGTCCGCCACCAGCAGCATTGCCTCAAGGCGGCGAAGCATACGGTCCGTGCGCCAATCCTTGGCCAGCTCAACCGCAGCCCTTGTAAGGTCTCCCTTGTATTCCTTTATGCGGCCCTCGAAGTGTTCGAAGAGGGTAAAGGCGTCCGCCGTCGCCCCGGCAAAACCGACGAGGATTTTACCGTCGTATATGGTCCGCACTTTCTTGGCGTTACCTTTCATAACAGTATTGCCCAGGGTAACCTGGCCGTCCCCGGCCATGGCTGTTTTACCGTCTTTGCGTACAGCAAGTATGGTTGTCGCTTTCATCTGGTTCATTTATTCACATCCTTCGTGTCGCTCCCCTTTTCAGGGATATTCTTGCTTCCATGGGGGTGGGCCCTGGCATGGACGCCCCGCAGTCTGTCCAGCTCCACGTGGGTATAGACCTGGGTTGCCCTGAGGGATGAATGGCCCAAAAGTTCCTGAACAGTACGGATCCCCGCTCCCTTGTCCATCAGGTGAGTGGCAAAACTGTGCCGCAGCGTATGGGGAGAGATCTTCTTCCCCAGTTCCGCCCTCCGGGCAGCTTCGGCCACGACGGTACGGATACTGCGGTCGCTCAAGGCCCCGCCATTCCTGTTTATTAAAAGCGGGCCCTCAGGCCTATCCCTTTCCGTGGGAATCTTTCCTTTTCTCCGGAGAAGCTCCTGCCGAAGGGGGAGGTACACCGCCAGTGCGTCCAGGGCAGGACCTCCCAGGTAGACATATCTCTCCTTGTCGCCTTTACCAAGAACCCGTATCCGCCCCTCCGCCCTGCGGAGGTCTCTCATCCTGATCCCTGCTGCCTCGCTTACCCGACAGCCGGTAGAGTAGAGAAGCTCAAGGATAAACCGGTCACGGCTTCCGGCGAAGCCGTCTTCCTCAAGGGAGAGCATCCTGTCCATCTCCTGAACAAAAAGAAAATCCGGAAGCCTCCGGTTTGTTTTCAGCCCCTCAATCTCCGAGAGGGGATCAGTATCTATGACCTTCCGCTTCTGCAGGTAGCGGAACCATCCCCGCAGAGAGGAAAGAACCCGGTTTATACTGCGGGCCCCCAAACCCTTGCGGTTGAGAAAACCGATAAAACCCCGCAGGACCCGACGATCCGGCGGAAAGGAGAGGTCCTGAACCTGCGAATACTCTGCATAGAGCCGGACATCCCTGGAATAGGCTTCGACCGTCCTGGCGGAAAGACGCCGTATTCCTGCCAGATAATCAAGATATTCGTCTGCCAGAAATGCTGCAGAATATTCTCCTCCCCTGTTCATGGCAGCTGCTCCTCTGGCAGTGCCCGGGGTAAATATTCCCATTGGCTCTTCCACTCTTCCATGAGTTCACCGGCAGAGTTTATCGCCCGGGCTCCGTCTTCATGAAGAGCGAATCCGCCGTCACCGACACCTGTCTGAAAACAGTCGGCATGAACAAAAACCTCCCGCCCCTGTTCCAGGGCGTAATCCGCCGTAATCAGTGCCCCGGAGCGCCTGGGAGCCTGAACAATAACGCAGCAGCGGGACATTCCGCTGATAATTCTGTTGCGCATGGGAAAATGGTAGCGCCGGGGCTGAGTAAAAACGGAATACTCGCTGAAGAGCGCACCGCCTGAAGCAATCAGCCTTTCCGCAGTGGGTCTGCTTGAAGCAGGACCGACCTCGGAAACACCGGAACCCAGTACCGCGACAGTGACTCCGCCTCCATCGATGCAGCCTTCGTGGGCCTGGCGATCTATACCCCGGGCAAGTCCTGAAACAACCGAAACATTGAATCCGGCGAGTTCCCGGGCCAGTTCATAGGCGCTGCGGGCACCCCGCCCGTTGGGTCTGCGGGTCCCCACCAGGGCTGCATACGGCGCATTTGAATAAGGCCTCCTGCCGCGATAACAGAGGGCAAAGGGAGGATCGTAGATCTCCCGGAGCAGCTCCGGATACTCTCTGGAGGAGAAAGGGATAATTCCTCCGCCGTTTTTATCAAGCCACTCAACTTCTGCAGCAGCCTGATCATATACCTCGCCGGCATTCCAGTCTTCCCTGTAGCGCCGTCCGATAAGATCCGCAACCCGGGAGGCGTTTAAGGTACCGCAGTCATACCCGGCAAGCTCATGCAAAAGACAGCGTTCATGCAGGGTGAGCTTCGGCAGATGCTGGATAAAAGCGGTTGCGATCACCCGTTATCCTCCTGCAGGATTCCCAGGAGCCGCTCGGCTTCCCTGGCGGCATCACTGTCGGCATCGATGTCCATTATAGACCGGTACTGATCTTCAGCGGCCTCGTACTCCCCGATTGACGCATATGCCCGGGCAAGTACAAACCGCGCATCCGTATTGGATTCACTGATTGAAACAAGCCGCTCAAGATGGGGAATGGCCCTCTCCGGAGTTCCGAGCTCGAATACGTAGAGCACCCCCAGTCCGTAGAGGGCGTCCCGGTAATCCGGCCTGTACCTGAGGGCTTCGAGATAATAGTATTCAGCCTCGAGCATACCCTGACGCCGCTGTGTTTCATCTCCCCTGGTTTTTGCGATCCTTGCAGACGCGAGGGCGGCATAATAATAGAGGATATGGTTTTCCGGATAGATTCTCAGGGCCTTATCCAGGTACTCCAGAGCGGGACCGAACATCCCGTCATCAAAGAAATCCACCGCCAGCATCCTGTACAGGGTCCCCAGGCGGGCTGTTGAAGAGACAATCTTTTCCACGTCATCCGTGAGCGCACGGATATCCTCTTCCAGCGCCCGGACCTCCTCTTCCGTAACGGCGGTCTCTTCACCGGCTTCCAGGGCCCGGACGCGCTCGAGATACTCCCTGCGCTGGGGAGAGCATGAGGAAAGAAGTATGACGAGAACAAGTAAAAAGATGATCAGTTTTGAGAATGAACCGCTCTTATGCATCCTTTACCTCCTCACTATCATAACCCTGCAAAATGCCGTCCCGCTTCATCAAGCCTAACCCCGGGGATGGAATTCCCTGTGTGCCCGATGCAGTCCTCCCTCCGCAACATGGGTGTATATCTGAGTCGTGGTAATGTCCCGGTGCCCCAGGAGCTCCTGCACTGAGCGAAGATCCGCCCCCCCTTCCAGCAGGTGGGTCGCAAAGGAGTGTCTGAGGGTATGGATTTTTCCCTCCACTCCCGCTTCCAGGGCAATCTCCTTGAATCGTTTCCACATTCCTTTTCTGGAAAGCGGTCTGCCGCGATGGTTGAGAAAAACCGCGTTTGTCGGATGCCTCATAGATACAAGCCTCGGACGACCGAGGCTGAGGTAACTGTCCATTTGTTCTTTGGCCGCCTCCCCCATGGGGACAAAACGCTCTGCATCACCTTTACCTACAATTCTGACCACCAGGTCCTGGGGATAATACCGGTCAAGGCTCAGTCCGCAGGCTTCTGATACCCGCAGACCGCAGGAATAGATCAGTTCAAAGAGGGCCCGATCCCGCAGACCCAGGGGATAGGCAATATCGATCTGCTCCAGAAACCTTTCCACCTCTTCCAGACTCATGGTATCCGGCAGACGCCGGCCCGGGCGGGGTCGCTCCAGCAGGAGTGCCGGATTATCCTTCCGCAGGTCTTCAAGCACCAGGAAACGGAAAAATGAACGAAGTGCGCTGATTCCTCTGGCAGCGGTCCGGGGATCAGGGAGGAGACCCTCAGGAGTCCGCTGGTTCATGAGCCAGAAGGAGATTTGGCCTTCATCCGCCTCGACCGGGGATATCCCGGCCTCGAAAAGATAATCCAGAAAGCGGCCAACCACCCCGGCGTAGGTATCCACCGTGGCTTCGCTGTAATGCCGTTCGATCGCGAGGTAATCACGGTAGATCTGGAGCAGCTTCTGCACTACTCCCCCTGGCCTGCTATCTTTCGGTCCCTCAGAATGGTCGGAATTCCAAGATCGGTATCGCCGTTGTTTCGGCCGGAGAGAAAGAGACTCGGAGTCCCCCCCTTGGAAAGCCCTTTACCGCGAATTTCCAGCCAGTCCTTGTATTTGATAATCTCGTCCTCGTTCTCCTCTTCCGCGGCATCGGCATCCGCGGAAACAGCTTCGGATTTGAAACCCGTGGCAACAACGGTCACCCGAATTTCGTCCTCCATAGCGGGATCGAAAACACTCCCGGGAATGATCAGAGCGTCATCATCGGCGTTTGCGGTAATGATCTGGACCACCTCTTCATATTCCGACAGGGAAAGATCCTCTCCTCCGCTGATATTTACCAATATGCCTTTGGCACCTTCGATCCGGGCGTCTTCAAGCAGGGGGTTGTTGATGGCATTCGTCGCAGCATCCACCGCCCTGTTGTCACCATGACCGACGCCGATACCCATAAGGGCATCGCCCCGCCCCTTCATGACGGTACGCACATCGGCAAAATCGATGTTTATCTCTCCGGGTACGGTTATAAGTTCGGATATCCCCTGGACCCCCTGACGGAGAACATCGTCGGCCATAAGAAAGGCCTCTTTTATGGGAGTACGCTTTTCCACAATTTTCAGAAGGTACTGGTTGGGGATGGTAATCAGGGTGTCCACGGCTTCCCGCAGTTTACTGATTCCCTCCTCCGCCAGGCTGCGCTTTTTACGCCCCTCGAAATCGAAGGGTTTTGTTACCACCGCCACGGACAGTATGCCCAGTTCCCGGGCAATTTTTGCAACCACCGGCGCCGCTCCGGTACCGGTTCCGCCGCCCATTCCGGCGGTAATAAAGACCATATCGGCTCCACGCAGGGCCTCCTTGATCTTCTCGGCGTCCTCCATTGCAGCCTTCTCGCCGACCTCGGGAACTCCCCCCGCACCGAGCCCGGAGGTCAGCTTGGTTCCCAGGGGAAGCTTGACCTCCGCCTGGGAGCGCTGCAGAGCCTGCAGGTCCGTGTTCGCGGCGATGAATTGTACCTTCTTTAAGTTGGATGCGATCATGCGGTTTACTGCATTGCTTCCGCCGCCGCCGACGCCGATTACCTTGATCAATGTAGGATCAGCGCCCTGTTCTTCGATAACTTCAATATGCATTGCCCCCTCCCTGAAGCATTTTTATAAATTCTCCTTCCCTCAGATTCAACCGGACCCTACCAAAATCCGACCAGACCCTCAGGGAAGGCTTTTGCCTGCAGGCATCCCCGAATATTCCGGGATGCCCTGTTTAAAAGAATTCCTTCATCCAGCCCTTCAGCCTGCTCATGAGGCCTTCGCCCTTTCTGCGGCCGATACCGCCTTCGGTGACGGATACGCCTTCGCTTCCGTACAACACGAGGCCCATGGCCGTGGCGTATACGGGGTTCTGATACTCCTCCACCAGGCCCCTCAGTTTGTCGGGAATCCCGATGCGGGCGGGAATCCCGAAAACCTCGAGGGCAAGTTCTGCGGCGCCGGGAATCAGGGCTCCGCCGCCGGTGAGGACGACTCCTCCGCCCAGATGGCGCATATAATCCTTCTTCTCGAGCTGATCCCTTACCATGGAAAAGATTTCAGCCATTCTGGGCTGAATTATCTTTACCAGCTCCTGCCTGGGTATTGTGGCAGCGGGCCAGCCGCCTACTCCCGGGATCATAACCCGTTCGTCCTTATCCACGAGGGGCAGGTAACAGCACCCCGACTCCTTCTTGATCCTTTCCGCCACATCCAGGGGGGTCTTGAGGATTATCGATATATCGTTGGTAACCTGGCTTCCCCCCAGGGCCACCACATCGGTGTGATAGGGAGCTCCGTCCAGATGAACAAGGACATCCGTGGTTCCGCCCCCCAGATCGATAAGCAGGACACCAAGCTCCTTCTCGTCCTCTGTCAGCACAGCCCGGGAAGCGGCCAGGGATTCAAGAACAATCTCGCTGACCCGGAAACCGGCCCTGTTTACGCATTTGAGCAGGTTCTGGGCCGATGTTACAGAGCCGGTGACAATATGGACCTCCGCCTCGAGACGGATTCCAATCATATCCAGAGGATCCTTGATACCCCGCTGATCGTCGACAATGAACTCCTGGGGGATAACGTGCAGAACCTCCCTGTCCATGGGAATGACAATGGCCTTGGCGGCTTCGATAACCCTGGCGATATCCTCAGAGGAGATCTCCCGGTCCCGTCCCGAGACAGCCACAACCCCGCGGGAATTGATGCCCTCGATATGGGCGCCGGCGATACCGGTTATGACCGACTCAACCTCCCGGCCGGACATGAGTTCCGCGGCTTCTATTGCGGCGGCCACGGATTTTAATGTGGATTCGATATTTATAACTACACCGCGGCGCAGCCCCTGGGACGGAGCAGTACCGACACCGATTACTTCGAGGATGCCGTTGTCATTTGTTTCAGCGATACAGGCACAGACTTTGGTTGTTCCTATATCAAGTCCGACAATCAAACCGTCGTGCGGCACCGTCATCCCCCCCTTGTCCGGTATACGACTTCCCCGGCCCTGAAATCGAGCTCTGCCAGGCTCCCGGTGAGCCCCTGCTTCTGCACTACATCTATAACCAGCAGAATACCCTTCAGCAGTTCCGGATTTATTTCCGGACCGGTCCGGACCCGGACGCGGGCATGCCCCGGAAAGAGCACAACTTCATAGTCGGTTGTACTCTTTTTAACGAATTTTATCTCGCTTATCAAGCTGAAAAGCTCGGGAGAAGCTGCTTTCAGGTCGGAAAGTTGTTCAAGATAGCGCACCAGCTCTTCGGGAAACCTCATACCCGGCCGTGCGTCAACGAAGCGTACCCCGGAGATTACCGGCATGGGTTTGTTTTCTCCCGCTTCGGCGGCGATTATATAGCCCTCCCGGTCCACACAAAGAGGAATGCTGGAATTCCCGGTATCAACCAGAACTGAAGCCAGGGCTGCCCGGGGAACAATGCTCATGGCGATGGAATGGGGAAACTGCTTTTTTACCCTGGCGTCCTTGATCAAGGGATTGGCGATGAGTTTCTCTTCCAGGTCGCGTTCCCTGACGCCGAGGAATGATACGCCCCCTTCAAGGCCGGCGATCCTGAGGATCTCCTCGTTACCATAGGGATAATACCCATCAATATCCACTGAAACCTTTTTCAGGACAAGCCGGGGAGTGATTACCAGATGAAAAACCAGCTCCCCGATGAGTACAAGAAGAAGAAAAATGATCAGCACGGATAAAATCCGGTTCAGATCCAAGGCTCCCTTCTGCCTGTTGTGTTTATGACGGCTTTTTTTCCTGCCCAGAGGGGACTGGTTGTCCGCATAGTATCGCTCGTAAACGGCAAAACTGCTCACCGGAGACCTCCCTGCCTGGTATCGCTTCGGGAAATATTGTGCAGCAAACCGCACATGATCATGGTAATTATAAGAGAGGAACCCCCGGAGGAAAAAAACGGAAGAGGAATCCCCGTAGCCGGAACGAGGCCGGCAACGACCGCCATGTTGAACAGGGCCTGCAGGAAAATAGCGCTTACACAGCCGAAACCCAGGAGAAACGAGAAGGAATCTCCGCTTTTCAGGGCGATTCCGTAGCCCCTGACCGCGAAAATCACAAATACGGTTATGATGGCAAGGACTCCCAGCAGACCCGCCTCTTCCGCAAGGACGGCAAATACAAAGTCCGAATGGGCTTCGGGAAGCCCTCCGATTTTTTCGGTTCCATGTCCAAGTCCGGCGCCCATGAAGCCGCCCTTCTCCAGGGCATCCCTGGCGGCGATAACCTGATACCCCGTACCCACCGGATCGAGTTCCGGCTGCAGGAAGGCTATTATTCTCTGTACCCGGTGTTCCTTCGTGAAAATCAGCATGGCCCCCAGGGGAATAATCGCGGTCATCAGGAAAAGAAAATAGGAAAGTTTTACGCCGGAAACAAAAAATATTGCCCCGCTTACAGCAACAAGAAAGAAGGCTGTGGAGAAGTCATTCTGGCTGTAGATGATTAAGGCAAAAAGAGCAGTAATGATCAGAGGAGGAAGAACCGTATTAACCAGATCGTCCAGACGGTCCTTCTTTTTGCTGAAAAAGTGGGCAAGATAGACAATCAGCGCGAGCTTTGCCAGTTCCGACGGCTGGAAGGAGTTGCCGAAGAGGAAAACCCAGCGCCGGGCTCCCATCAGCTCACCGCCGATACCGGGAACAAAGGGAAGCAGCAGAGTGAAGCCGCTCAAGAGGAGAAAGGGAGCCACCATTTTCCGCAGTACTTCCAGAGAAACCCGGGCGGCCGCAAGGAACCCGACGCCCCCAAGCAGAAGAAACACTCCCCGTTTGAGGAGGAAATGATAAGAGTTTCCGAATTTCAATTCTCCGTAATAATAGGAGGCGGAAAACAGGAAGGCCGCCCCGAGCCCTGCCAGGAGCACCATTACACCGGTGAAGACAGGATCGGGAGGACGGGTATCTACTCTTTCCGCAACAAATATATTTCTCATTACTGCAGCTTAAGCGTCGAAAGACTGAGGATCGCAAAAAGACCACCGAGAATCCAGAAGCGTATCACGACCTTGCTTTCGTCCCATCCTTTCAGTTCAAAATGATGATGCAGCGGGGCCATCTTGAAGACCCGCTTTTTCCTGAACTTGTACGAAACAACCTGTATTATCACCGACATTGCTTCGAGAACAAAAACTCCGCCTACAATAATCAGGAGGACCTCTTTTTTTATCATCAGGGCAATAACACCCAGCACGCCCCCCAGGGCCAGGCTTCCGGTGTCCCCCATGAAGACCTCCGCTGGATGAGCATTGTACCAGAGGAAGCCCACGCTCGCCCCTACAAGGGCAAGGCAGGGTATGGCGAGCTCCCCACCCTCACGGATGTAGGGTACCAGGAGATACTCAGCGTAGTCGGCACGTCCCGTCAGGTAGGTCAGCAGTGTAAAGGCAAGCCCGACCAGGATAACAAGACCAATGGCCAGTCCGTCGAGACCGTCGGTAAGATTCACCGCGTTGGATGTAAATACCAGCAGAAGAACAGAAAAAGGAATATACAGCAGTCCGAGATCGACCACAGGATGCTTGAAGAAAGGTATATACAGAAGGGTTGTATACTCGGTTCTGTTCATATACAGATAGATGACGACCCCTCCGGCGATCAGCACCTGCCCCAGCAGCTTTGAGGAGACACTCAAACCGGCGGACGAACCCCTGAGAATCTTCAGGTAATCATCCAGAAAACCGATAAAGGCAAAGCCCATCAGGGCGGCCAGGGCAATCCAGGTATACATATTATGCAGATCCTGCCACAGCAGAACCGATACAAGAATGGAAACCAGGATAAGCAGTCCGCCCATTGTGGGAGTTCCGGATTTGACCAGGTGGCTTTCCGGTCCGTCATTGCGAATGGACTGACGGAATTTAAGGCGCCGCAGGAAGCTGATCATTGAGGGCCCCAGAATAAAGGAGACAAACAGAGCCGTCACAGCGGCGTAGGCCCCGCGGAAGGTTATGTACTGAAAAATGTTGAAGGCGGTTTCAAATTTAACCAGAGGCAGAAGCAGCTCTTTCAGCATACCTGCCTCCTGACGGATCCTTCCTGCAAAGCTTCGGCTATACGCTCAAGGCCGAGAGCCCGGGAACCCTTCAGATAGACGAGATCCCCGGGACGGACATATTCCAGCAGGTCAGCCTTCAGCTTGACATCCTCGGCACTCCAGAAGGCGGAATTTCCGCCCGCAGCTTTGTACGCGGAATAGGCATACCGGGCCTCGGGTCCAAGAAAAAACCAGGCGTCGAAACCGCTTGCGGCGCACACCCTGCCCGCCTCTTCGTGCAGCTCCTTCTCCAGGGAGCCGAGCTCCTTCATGGAACCGAATACGCCGACTCTTCGTCCCCTGGTCCATCCGCTGCTTTTAATCGTATCGAGACCGGCCCTGAGGCTCTCGGGATTCGAATTGTAGCAATCCTGGTAAAGGGAAATGTCGCCGGAGATAAATTCACTGCGTCCAAAGGAGGGACTCACCTCTTCAATACCGCGGATAATGGAATTATCCTCAGCGCCGCACAACTGGGCCACGGAGATTGCAGCACAGGCATTCATAACGTTATGCTCACCGGGCAGGCGCAGTTTAATCTGCTGTCCCTTGAAATGAATGATCGATCCTTCAAGCCCCCTGTACTCGACTTTCTCAACCCCCGGAGTACTGCCGGGCCCAAAGCTGCCGAAGGTTCCGCGTTTGCCCGCCAGAAGGCGGGAAGCAAAGGGTTCATCTTCCCGGATCAGACCCCGGGAAAGGGAGTCAAAACTCGAGAAAATCCCCCCTTTTTCATCGGCTATCGCTTCCCTGGAACCGAACATTCCGATATGGGCGGTTCCGATATTCGTAACCAGAGCGATATTCGGTTTCAGAATAGAAGCAAGAAGGGGTATTTCTCCCTGCCGGTTTGTTCCGAACTCAAATACACCGAAAAGATGTTCATGTCTAAGGCCAAAAACCGACAGGGGCAGACCTATTTCGGAATTATAATTCCCGGAGGACGCGTAGGTCGGACGATGATTTCGCAGAATTGAGGCCAGAAGCTCTTTCGTTGTTGTCTTGCCGTTGCTGCCGGTAACAGCGATCTTCAGAACCGAAGAATACCTGTCCAGATACCAGCGTGCCAGCTCCTGCAGAGCCGCCAGGGGATCCTTCACAAGGATAAAAGGCCCGGCCTCCCGTATTTCCAGAGGCAACAGTTCCCATTTATCCACATCAGCCAGGGCTCCTGCAGCACCTGCTTCAAAAGCGGCCTTCAGGTATGCGTGGCCGTCGGTCTTCTCCCCCGGCAGGGCGACAAAAAGATCCCCTCCCGCGAGGGTCCTGGTATCGATGGATACCCCGGTAACCGAAGCTCCGCAGGAAGCGCCGACAAAACGTCCCGATACGGCATCCACTGCATTTTCCAGTGTAAAGAGAGAATCAGCCATCATTCCCCCTTCCGGGAATTCGTACGCGAAGAATATCCTGCTGATCCGTTTTTTCCAGCCCCAGTTCTCTGGCAAGCTCACTGATTCGTGAGGGGGAAGAGGCGACTGCAATATTGACAATCATGAGTTTGTTTTCTTCAAACAGCTGTTGCTGCTCATCCTGCATCCTGGCAATATAGCGCTCTGCTTCCCAGAAACGGAATCCCTGCCAGATATTCAGAAAAAGCAGCGCCGGAACAGAAAACAACATAAAAACCACAAGTAAACGCTTCATACCTATTCCCACTCTTTCATTTTCCGGGCAACGCGAAATTTCGCGCTTCTGGACGGGGGATTATTGTGCTTTTCTTCCTCATCGGGAACAAGCGGCTTTTTGGTAAGAATAGAAACAATCGGTTCCCCCTCACATTTACACATCGGCCAATCTTCAGGACAAGTACAGGTCTTATTCTTGCCCAGAAAGAAATGTTTCACAATCCTGTCTTCCAGACTGTGAAAGGAGATTACGCCCATTCTTCCTCCCGGAGCGAGTATACGCAGGGCATATTCCAGGGCCTGTTCCAGGCGGGCCAGCTCACCGTTCACCGCGATCCGTAAAGCCTGAAAGCAACGCGTGGCGGGGTGGATTCTTCCCCGGCGGTATTTGTCGGGTACAGCCTTCCAGATAACCTCTTCCAGGGCCTTACTGCTGGCAAGAGGTTTTACCGCGCGGGCCCGGACCACCGCCGCGGCAATTCGCCGGGAATACCGTTCTTCACCGTAGTGATAGAGGATATTCGCCAGCTGCTCTTCCGGATATTCATTTACAATATCCGCGGCGGTGGTCTCGAGACTCGTATCGAGCCTCATATCAAGAGGCTCGTCTGCACGGAAGGTAAATCCTCTTTCTCCCTTTTCAAAATGGAAGACGGAAATACCCAGATCAAAGAGTATAAGGTTCGGACGTTCCCCTCCCAGTGGATAGTCCTTGAAAAACAGATTAAACCAGGTATTGAAAAAACGAACCCTGGGCGCATAGGGGGCAAGCCGTTTTCTGGCAATGTCCTGAATAGCAGAATCGGCATCAAGGCCGACAACCTTCAGGTCCGGATACTTCTGCAGGAAAAGTTCAGAATGCCCCCCCTCGCCCATCGTACAATCGACGAGCAGGGCATCATTCTTTTCCGGCGCAAGATATTCCAGAACCTCTCTGCTCATTACCGGAACATGCACAATATCCGTCATCCCCATTCCTTGCTCAAAAATTTAGAGGGAAAGTATTTTTCCCAGCTCCTCGGCGGCTGCCATGAACTCTTCTTCGTTGGATTCGAGATCTTCCTGGTAGGAAGATTCGTTCCATATTTCCATATAGTTTTCCAGCCCGAGGATTATCGTCTCCTTGTTCAGATCAGCATACTCCCGCAGGGTCGGAGGAATTGTGATCCTGCCCGCTTTGTCTATTTCCACTTCCTGGGCAGGAGCAATGATGCGGCGCTTCAGGATACGCGCCCTTTTCTGAAAAAGGGAAGTCGACTGGGTAAGCTGTTCAGCCAGAGACTTCCACTGTTCAAGAGGAAAAAGCCAGAGACAGGTTTCGACCCCCCGGGTCAGCACGAGGCGCTCCCCTTCGAGATCCGTCCGGAGTTTGGACGGGATCAGAAGTCGTCCCTTGTCGTCCAGGGAGTTTTTATATTCCCCGGTAATCACCCTGGCCTACCACTTTTCTCTACAATCTCCCACTTTTCCCCACACATAGTAACAATACTACCTCACCAGCCAAAATTGTCAACGTCAATTCTTTTTAATTAAAGTATTTGCGAAGAGATGCCGATACTATCAGCTTTACGTTTGTGTAGTAGCAAAAGATTTGCAGCTGGGTAATCATTGATCCGGAGGAATCATTGTGTCGATTTACCGGGTCCATTTTTCCTGGAAAGGCAAGGAAGTAAGCCTGAAAGCCCGCAGTCTGGATCTGACCCACCCCTACTTTGTTTCAATCAAGGATCTGATTCTGCCGAAGAACAGCAGCCTCATTATCAACCCCGCGGAAGACGATTTTCGCAAGGAGTTCTCCGAGGCGAAGCACATTATGTTGCCCTTTCAAAGCGTCTCCCTGATTGAGGAACTGCCCGAAGAGAACGCCGAAGGACCAAAGACCCTGAATTTCGTAAAAAAAGAGGAAGAGGACAAACCTGAATGACCCTGCAGGAGTATTATATTGTCTATCCCGACGGAGACCGGCAGGAAATCGAATTCCCCCTTCGGGTCAACCAGGTTGTAGACCTGAACGGAAGACCTCTCCGACCATCATGGCCGGCGCCGAGGATAATTGCCTACCGTATCTGCAAGGTGCGAACCACCGAGGAACGGGGCTTTTTGCGACGGTTCTATTATGCTGAACTCATGACTATGGAACAGCTTGAATCCTATGCCCGGCATGGAGAGTAAAAGCCCTTTTTTTCAGCCGTTTTCCTTGAATATTCTATAATCAATATCCGGAAAAACATTGTTCTTTTTTTCGATTCCGGTTACCCATTCGGTATCCACGGTGTTACGGCACAGGTTGTCGTATATGCGATTGAAGTTATACAGGTGTTCCTTTATGCGCTTCTCCGCGTAGGGAATCGTTGTACCGGTCTTGATAATAAATGGCCAGTCCGAAGCCTGGCTCAGAAGCACCTCCCGGGCTGCCTGATTCAGAACCCGCAGCTTGAGTCCGGACTCAGCAGGGTAACGCTTCACCAGGTCCTTCATCCGCTCTATGGCCTTGTGAACGTGCCGGTATATCCAGTCATTGCTGCCGTCGATCCATACCTCGGCGTATCCCTTGTTTCCCCAGCTGGAGAAGGTCGGTTCACCCCTGGGATTATCAGGGTAAACTTCAAGATAATCGCTGGGGGTAAGCATTTCAAGGCCGTCACCGGATTCAGCCATCAAACGAATCAGAGATTCAAGCCACTGTGGCCCTTCAAACCACCAGTGACCAAAAAGTTCCGCATCGTAGGGACAGACGATAACCGGAGGTCGGTCCATAAAACGCGACAGTTTGTCCGCCTGTTTTACCCTGTTGTAGAGAAAGTTCTCCGCGTGATCCTGGGCCTTCGCCGCTGCCACCCCGGGATCGTAGGGGCGCTTTTTATCAGTCTTTCCCGTAATCGCATAGTACTTGAAGCCTGTATATACGCGGATATCATCATCATGAATATAGGGCCGGATATAATCCATGGGCAGATCGAAGCCGATGTCCCGGTAAAACTCGCGATACGCGAAGTCTCCGGGATACCCCTCCTCTTCTGACCAGACCGCCCGGGAGGACGGAATATCCCGACCGAAAAGGGGAAGTCCGTTCCGGCATTCCATGGGAGCATAGATGCCGTAGGGGGACTTGGTATCGGAGAAAAGAATACCGTGGGGTGAAGCTATGCTGTAGTTCAGGTTGTACTGTTTGATGATCCGCTCGACTCCGGGATAATAACCGCATTCGGGCAGCCAGAATCCTTTTGGGGCGGTACCGAAAAGCCGCCCGTGATTTATTACCGCCGTATGGATCTGGGCCTCCACGGCTTCCGGGTACTCCTCGAAGAGGGGCAGAAAGGCGTGAGTCGCTGCAGTGGTAATAAGCTCTATATGCCCTGATTTTTCCAGCTCCCGTATTCCCCTGAGAATGTTGTTCTTGTACAGAACAGTAAAATCCTGATAATTCTGATCCAGCAGCTCTTTGTACATCCTCACCACAGGACGAAACTGCTCGTCATCCCGGGTGCGCAGAAGCTCCTTGCTGGCCAGCTCGAGCTGCTTTTCCAGATGACCCACATACCGTTTCTGCAGGAGTTCGTCATTCAGCATGCTCGCAAGAGTCGGAGATACCGAGAGGGTTATCCTGAAGGGGATTCCCTCTTCCTTCAATGCGAAAAACCGGCGAAGCAGGGGAAGATAGGTTTCCGATATAGCCTCAAAAAGCCAGTTTTCCTCAAGAAAGTGTGCATACTCCGGATGGCGCACAAAAGGCAAATGGGCATGTAAAACAAAACTGAGATATCCTCTCGGCATAAAAATCCTCTTAATTAGTCAGATGTACGTACTGGCTGTCTATCAGTGAGATTATTCTCTGAGGAATCTCATCTTTCTCATCGGCGATGTTTACATCAAAGAGTCCCGACAGAAAAAGGGTTTCAAGCAGCGGATTGTCGGCGGACTTCATCTCTTCCTGAACATCTCCCCGGGGACTGGAAATTATATTCGATCTGCATAATCGCTTTATGGATCCCTTGGTAATCGAAACCAGGTCGATGCAGTAACGGATTCCGCTCTGGGGCAGGTTGATGTACCAGCAGTCGTCGGAAAGCGAGACGGGAATGTCAAAATAGTCACTGAAACTCTTGATCGTCAGTTCACCGTCAGGGAGGGTATACACACGGAGGAAAAGCTCCGTAAGCCCCTCGGAGCGCTTTATTTCAGCAGCCTCGGAAGGGAATATCTCCCAGTAACAGAAAGCCCAGTAAGGATCCCTGAGCATCAGAAAAATTTTCGTTTCGTTATAGCTTTGAGGAATCGGATACTCATTGTCATCCGAAATAAAGATATCTTCATCCTGAACGACCTCGTATTTCTTTTCCTTTATCCGCATTGCAAGATTATTTAAAACCTCGCGATCCACACGGTCCTCGTCAAGGGCCTCGATAATCTGCTCGACGAGTTCTTCCCTCCCCGTTTCAGGAGAAAAATGAACTCCTTCTTTGCGTGCAAGCTCCCGGATTATCTCGTCGGAGAGTCCTAAAAGACGCTCTTTGGTCATGCATTCCTCCCACGAAGCATTTTGAAAGTCTAGAAAAAAGAGAAATTCCTGTCAAGTACCGAAACAGCGGGTCCAGCTCCAGCTGTTCAGCCCTCCCCGGATAAAGGTTTGCGGGCCAGGAGAATCATTACGTCCCCCTGATTCAGAAATTTACATGCCCTGTCGGCGATTCTCTTGAGAGGTGCCGGAGCCGTCCCGACAGCAAGGCCTCCCCAGGAACGCCGCTTCTCCACGCTGAAACCCTTGTCTTCAAGCAGGCGCCGGAGGGTGGTCCTGGAAAAAAGTACCATGTGATCATGTATAGCAGAGCGCCAGCCTTCTCCGAAGAGACGAGCCTGCATGCCCTGAATGTCCGGAGTCGTCACAAGGAAGATCCCCCCGGGAACAAGAATACGACGGACCTCATCAACGAAGGCCGCAGGATCGGTCAGATGCTCAATCAGGTGACTGCAGTGAACGACTCCGAAGCTCTCATCCCGGAAAGCCGCCTCCTCAAGGGTGCCGATAAAGATGCTGACCCCCCGTTTTTCTATTCCGTAGCGGGCCGAAGGAGCACATATTTCGACCCCTTGTTCCGAAAAACCCAGCTCCTTTACGTGGGCTATCAGCTTTCCGGTCGCACAGCCTACATCCAGGAAGCTTCGGGGAAGATCCCCCGCAAGCTCGGGGAACCCGATATCCTCGAGTCCCATGAGCATAAGAGAGAAGAAATTCTCCTCATTTTCACGTTCATATTCAAAGTATTCATCGTCATAGCGCTGCGCCAGATCCTCAAGCATCGGCTGCGGGTTCTGATACACCAGCCCGCAGCGGCCACAGGTCACAAAGCCCATACTCCCTGACCAGCGGGGACTGCTCTCCGGGTATCCGCACACAGGACATTCTATGAGCCTCTTTTTTTCTTCTCCGGGAGACATGGAAAAGGTCTTCATTACCGGACCGCCAAAGCCTTCTGAAATACGGTCTCGTTGCCGGCATAATCCGCTACAACGATTTCAAAACGCGTCTCACCGGGATTCAGATTGATCTCTCCGAGACTTATCCTGGTTTCACTGATATACATGGTGTCGTGGGAAAATCCCGGGGTATTCAGCAGATAATGGGTACCATCCCTGATGGAAAGGAATTCATAGGTCATGTATACCGATTCTGAACCGTTCATGTAAACGGTAACCCTGAAAGGCGCCATGGGCCAGTAATAGGAGTGCTCACTCTGATCATGCATCTCAAGCCTGAGATCCCAGCGCCCTGAAGCGACGGGTTCACTCCTCTCATCCAGAGCAATCTCCTCCTGTCCCCGTACCAGGAAAACTCCGCTTATGTTCGGGTGAGTGGTATCTATCAGGGGAGGCAGAATCAAAAGGGGATTGACGATATTATCCGTATCCGAATCTATCACCGAAAGATGCAGGTGTACTCCGAGGGAGCTTCCACTCTCCCCCATCACCCCCAGAGGAACCGCAGGGTCAAGCTGATAGTTCCGGGCGTCCTCGGTACTCTCCTGTAAATGGGCATACAGGGAACGCACCCCCCCTGTATGCTCGGCTACAACAAAGTTCCCCATACCGGAAGGAACACGCGAGGCCGGTGCCGATTCTTCGTAGAAGAAGATAAGCTCTCCCTGATCGACAGGATAGATCTCCTGTTCGCCGCCTCCAAGATCAATACCGGAATGGAAATGGTCTCCCCGGTCTTCACCGAAGGTACCCGTAAGGAGGATATTTTTTACCGGCCACTGATAATCCAGTGAAAAGAGGATCAGGGGGCAAAGAATCAACAGAGCAGAAACCGCAGACCTTTTTAACCGGACCATACTACACGGACTCCAGGCGGTAGACCAGAACATGTCGGTCTGCAATCAGAATAAGCCTGTTACCTGACCAGACAATCGAGGTTCCCGCACCTGTCCCGGGAAGCGTCAGATGCCCCCGGTACCGGCTTTCACTGCCCAGAAGCGTAATATACCCATCCGCCTCTTCACGACTCAATACAGCCAGCAGATCCGATCCGGGATGCCCTGCCACGGCGAGCAGCCGTCCGGGAAGGCTGAAATTCCTCCTCCGCAGATTTGACCGGTCAAGCACAAGAAGCCCATTTTCCTGTTCAATGGCGAATCGGCCTGAATGCAGGTCTGTTATACTAATGTTCCTTCTGAGTTCAGATTCGAGGGGAAAAGAGTCTATATTGTTCAGTTCGCCCTTCAGCTCTTCCAGAAGGTAGGCTGTCTGGGGATCTATACCGGCTACAACCACAGAGGCCTCCGCCGAAGCGTCCATGGCCGCACCGTAGGCGACCTTTATCCGGCCCTCCGGAGGTTCAAACCGGAAGATGATGCTGCCGTTCTGATCGAGAAACAGGAAAGTCCCGTTCAAGAGACCGACCAGGGTACGGTTTCCCGATGCCACACAGGTCGTCACGAGGGACGGAAAGGCGATACTCCACAGCTGCTCGCCCTCGGGGGTATACTCTCCAAGACGAAGGCGGTCCGTGGAAATCACGAGAAGACGATCATCAAGAAAAAAGGGGTACCCCCGGGTTTCAATCACAGCCCGGATATCCCCTTCCCGGTTTCGCAATACAAGCTGTGTGGAGACTGAATCGTAGTTAATTAAAGCTTCAGCAGAAACCGCAGCTCCGTAGCGGACTTTCTCGGTATACAGAGGCCGACCTTCGGGATCGAGAAATCCTGCATATCCTGAAGCGACAAAAGGGATGGTCCCGTCGACCGCCTGAGGCGCCGTTGAGACATCCAGATCAAATATCGCCTGAGGGGTGAGTGTCAGAGCTGAAGAGAGTTCTCTGGGGAAAAAAATCAGATATCCGAGAACAGCCAGAAAAGCCAGCAGGAGACGGTAACGTCGCTTCATAATCTACGGGACATCCTACTTACTTGCGCTGATACTGTCAACGAAGGTCTGAGTCAGCCTTTCCGTTTCGCCTGATCCACCCGTTTAGAGTCGGATTCCATTTTAGCCCGCCAGACATCCATCTTTTTCCGTATGACCTCGCTCTCTTCCACCTCTCCCAGAAGGATGTGAATACGGCGCAGGGCGGCAAGATAATTAATGGCAAGCTTGAAATCATCAATACGGGATGTGGAGAGTTCGTATTTTTCGCGATACCTGTTGGCGGATTGTTCAAGGAGCTGCTTGGTAAGACGCAGGTGGGCGCTTCTTTCGCTGTAAAAATCAGCCCGGGGATCCAGTCCGGCGGTCAGCTGCTTAAGATCCAGCAGATTTTTTACGATTGTGGCGTAGCGTCCTTCAATTTCGACAAAGGACCATTTCCACTTTGAATTTGCCCCGAAACCGTCTTCCACCGCATTGATGGAAAACCCGAGTTTTCTGATAAGCTCCCAGCGTTTTCCCTCGTCGAAGCTTTCAATCTTCTGAAGAAACTCCTCGTAATCGGAAAACGGGGCATCGATCTGACCTGAAACAGCATCTTCCAGATAGATGATCGCCTTATAGCAGCCCTTCCTGGCATCGTTCAGATAGGCTTCGTTCTTGACCCCAAGCAGGGAGAGGGAAAGGGCATTCATAAGCACGTAATAAGAGACCAGGTTGAGGACCTCATCGGCAAGAACAAGTTTATTCAGATTCGCGGTATCCCCTTCAACGGCGGCAAGCTCTTTTTCACGTTTCTGGATAGTCTCGACGGCTGCCTTGTATTCGGCGATCTTGTTTATATAGCGTCTTTTGGCCTCTTCGCTTATCTTACCCACTCTCCGACCTCTTGAGCCCCGCCTTGGGCGGATATTTTCCGATTAGTTCGCGGGCGTGGCTGATAGAGGCGGCTCCCACGGGATCACCGGACAGCATTCTGGCTATTTCGGTCACCCGTTCATCTTCGCTCAGGCTTCGTGTATGCGTGATAGTGCGTCCGTCCTCGATCTCTTTCGTCACCACAATATGATTATCGGCACGAACGGCCACAGATGCAAGATGTGTTATGCAAAGTATTTGTTTTCGTTCAGCCAGCAGGGAAAGCTGTTCTCCCAGGGCGAGCCCCACTTCTCCTCCGATGCCTGTGTCGATTTCATCGAAGATAAGCGAGTCGATCTGGTCAGCCTCGGACAGAACCGTTTTTATTGCCAGCATGAGACGGGAGAGTTCTCCTCCGGAAGCGATGGTTCTGAGGGGCTTAAGGGGCTCCCCCTGATTCGGAGCAATGAGAAACTCAACCTGGTCGGTACCGGAAGGTCCGCATACTGTCTTTCCGTTCTCCCCGGTCCTCGGCTCTACCTGTACGGAGAATACCGCCTTCTGCATTCCCAGGGGACGTATTCTCTCTTCCACGGCGGCCTTGAGATTCCCGGCAACCTGCCTGCGGGATTCGCTCACCGACCGGGCAATCTGTCCGATCTTGCGATTAAGCTCTGACAGCTGCTGTTCCATCTCCTCCTTTCTCTCCTGCCAGGAATCGATGGAGTTGATTTTTGCCGCGGAGTCCTCACGGTACTGAAGGACCTCCTCGATACTGTCGCCGTATTTTTTCTCCAGTCTGCGGATCTGCATGAGGCGCTGCTCGATTTCATCCAGGCGGCCGGGTGAAAACTGAACTTCGTCATTATAGGCCCGGACAGATTCGATTATGTCCTCCATTTCGAGAAAAGCCGATTCGAAGCGGCCCAGGAGGGGTTCCAGCTTCTGAACAATACCGGTCAGAAAACTCAGCTCATCCCTGGCTTTTCTTAGGTAAGCGATGGCCCCTCCCCGGCTTTCACTGGAAAGGCGGGAAAACTCCTCGAGATGGGAATATATCTTTTCCGCCTGGGAGATTATTTCGAGCTCTTCCTGAAGGGACTCTTCTTCTCCCGGCTTGAGATGGGCGGCGTCAATTTCCTCGATTGCATGATTCAGGAAATCGAGCTCCCGCAGCTGTTCACGCTCCGCCTGATTCATGGAGTCGTATTCCCTGCGCAGCCTGGTTAATTCGCTGAAGTTGGAGGCCAGCTGTGAAACCTGATTTTCGATACCGGCGAAGGAGTCCAGGAGCTTCCGGTGCTGATCAACCTGGAGCAGTGACTGGTGTTCATGCTGACCGTGCATGTCAAAAAGCAGGGAGGTGAACTCCTGAAGCGTTGCCCGGGGAATCTGGCTGTCCTGCAGAAAAACACTTCCCCGTCCGTTTCGGCGAATGACCCTGCGCACTATGACGGTCCCCTCTTCGGGTACGATATCGTGTTCAGAAAGCCATGCCAGGGCATCGGGATTATGATCCACCAGGAGAACCCCGGAGATTCTTGCCTCGTCGGCGTGGCTGCGGATTACACCCGTATCCGCCTTGTCCCCGAGAATTGCTCCCAGCGCCCCGACAATTATCGATTTTCCCGCACCGGTCTCTCCGGTAAGGATGTTCAGCCCCCGGGAAAATCGGATATTGATGGAATCTATAAGGGCGAAGTTCTCGATCCTCAGTTCCTCAAGCATCGGGGCCTCCCGACCAGTTGAGCTTGGTCCGCAGAACCTCGTAAAAGTTTCGTTTATCCGAACGGATCAGAGAGACCTTGCGGGAGGAGCGACGGATATGCAGCTTGTCTTCCGGTTCCAGGGGGAAGACTATCTGTCCATCCATGGTCAGGATTATCCTGGTACGCTGATCTTTTTCCACCAGAATGGTTATGCATCTGTCACCGTTGACAACAATGGTCCTGTTGGAAAGGGTAAAAGGGCAGATAGGATTCAATACCAGGGCTTCCATTTCCGGATCGAGGATCGGGCCGCCCGCCGCGGCGCTGTAGGCGGTGGATCCCGTCGGGGTGGAGACGATGATTCCATCCGCCCGGTATTTTCCCACCGGGGTATCGGAAATATCAACCGAAAGACGAACAACCTTGGATATCCCGTCGGAGGCCACAACGGCGTCGTTCAGGCCTTCGAATTCCCGAACGATCTCTCCCCTGCGCTCCACGGAGACGTTGACCAGGACCCGCTCGCTCAGGCCCAGGATCCCGGAACGATACTTCTCAAAGGCCTCTTTCCACTCATCCAGGGTAACCTCGGTAATGAAACCAAGACTGCCAATGTTGACCGCCAGAATAGGGACGTTGAGACCCGCCAGGGCCCTGGCGGTGTACAGCACAGTACCGTCGCCTCCCAGGGAAAAGACGATATCCGCGGCGTTCTCTTCGGAAAAACTTGATATATCCGGTTTGCCGGTGATACGGTTGACGGTATAGAAGATCCTGTGCTCCTGAAGATAGCTTCCGATATCGGAGATAAGAGACTCCGCCTTCTCCTTAAGGCAGTTCGCAACAAGCAGGGCACGCTTTACTTCTCTTTGCATTGACTCCAAGTCTACACCTTTTTTACGGCAAAGTGGATAATATTCTGACCAGCAATTCCGTGTTTTTCCGACCCATGGATGGGTACAGGGGAAAAAGAATGGTCCGTAAAGCCAGACTGGCAGCTACGGGGCAGTCGATTTCCTCCGACTGAAGCCTGGCATAGGGGGTGGAAGCAAAGGCGTTTTCCGTCTGGACACCGTTTCTCAGAGCATACTGCCGGACCTCATTCATCCCTGTATCGATGACCACCGGAAAAGCCGTGGGAACCACGCTTTTTTCGCTGTCCGGGGAGAAGCCGTGGTGTTTGGATTTCATCAGGGCCTGGGATAGAACTTCGTATATTTCACTTCGCTGCTGATGCATGCTCTCGATGTTCTGCATCTGGGCAAGGCCCAGAGCAGCATTTATGTCGGGCATGCGCGTTTCGGTCGGAAGTTCGTCCTCCAGAGGCTTCAAAAGGCGGCGGTATTTCATGCTTCCAGGCAGGATGACGGCCCCTCCGCCGGTTGTAATGGGATCCATGTATTCTGTACGGATCATCGTAAAGGCCGCTGCCCCCTGCTCGTCTTCCTCCGGAGCGGCTACCACGGATGTAAGGTCCTCAATAAGCGGCGTGCCCTGCTCGCGGAGGATCTCCGTATCCGGCCGGATGCCGAAGGGGGAATGAATTATCCAGGCGGCGGGATTCTGCTCCACAGTCCTCCGTACCCCTTCCGGGGATATGCAGGCAGAGGACTCATCCACATCGATAAAAAGGGGCTGCAGACCCAGGTTTTCCAGGGCATCAAGATAATAGAGGGGAGAAAGTGCGCTGACTGCCACACTCGCCCCCTGGGGAAGATCCAGGCTCCGCAATGCGAGGCCGAGAGCCTCGGTGGGGGAACGCAGGGCAAGCCCGAGCTTTTTGTCGAGATACCTGGAAAGCTCCTTGCTGAATTGTTCCGCAAGGCTTCCGGGCCCGATTTCATCACTGACCATACACGTTAAAACCGCGTCCATGTCCCGACGCTTCAAGGTAGGCTTATAAACTGGGATTGACATACTGTATTCTTATCTTTTTCCGATTTTTCCGAGCTGCTGCAGCTCTTTTGGATCGAAAATCCTTCTTATATCAAGAATAATCAGATACCCCGTCTCTTCGGATGTTACTCCCTGAATATACTCGGCGCCGATACCGGATATCATTTGCGGCGGGGGCTGTACTTTACTGCTGTCAATACTTATGACCCGGGAGACCTTGTCGATGAAGACTCCCAGCTGCATGCCATCGAGGTTAAGAATGAGAAATCCGGAAAGCAGCTTGTCTTCTTCGCTCAGAACAGCCCGACGAAGATGAAAACGCTTGTGCAGGTTGATAATCGGAATTATCTGGCCCCGAAGGTTGAAAATTCCTTCAACATAGTTCGGCGCATTCGGTATGGACCGCACCTCCTGGACCTTCTGGATCTCGTTGACCTGCATAATATCGATGCCATAGACCTCATCGCCTAGCTGAAAGGTAACCAGTTGTAACTGTTTTTCGTCTGCCATCCTAAAACCTCTTGGTAGTAGAATAATTTATGAATCAATGTTTTGCAATACGGTTTTCAACTTAGCAGTACGCAGAGAGCCGGGAGGGCCCCTGGAGGGCAGAATCCCGGTTTCTGCAGATTACAGCCGGTCGGCCTGGTCAGATGCTTCGTTTTCGTCTTATTGCAGCGAATACACTCTGGAGAACGATAAAAAAGCACAGCAGAGCGGAAAGTACAATCTTGTTCCACCAGGAGGATAAAGTCCCGTTACAGCGTATATAGGTCTCTATAACAGCCTTGATCAATACTCCGAAAAAGCTTCCGATAACCGTTCCCACCCCTCCGGAGAGCAGGGTGCCTCCGATTACCGTTGAAGCTATTACTTCGATCTCGAAGCCCCTGGCCTGCTCCACAAAGCCGCTGGTGGTATTCAGGCAGAAGACAAATCCCGCCAGAGAAGCGAGAAACCCGTTCAGAATATAGGCAAGCATCTTTGTGCGCCGGACATTCACGCCCATCAACAGAGCAGACCGCTCATTCCCGCCGATGGCAAACAGGGAGCGGCCGAACTTTGTATATTTCACAATGTACCAGACAACCACCAGTGCGCACAGAGCGATAATTACGCTGGGATGAACAAAGGGAAAGAGCTTGATTCCCCTCTTGTTCACCGTGGCTCCGAAAAAGAGATAGATATTCCTGGTCGCCATATTCAGAAAGGTTTCATTATCCGTAATGGCTATCTGGTCTACACTGATAACCGCGGTGAGGCCCCTGCAGAAAAAGAGGCCTGCAAGGGTGACAATAAAGGGCTGCAGCCGCATATACGCAATCAGCCAGCCCTGCACGGTACCGAATACCAGACCGAAAAGCAGTACTACGGCGATGGAAGCATAGGCATTCATCCCCATAACCTGCATCATATAAGCCAGCATCATGCAGACAAGGCCGATGACAGAACCGACGGAGATATCGATACCCCCGGTTATAACAACCGCGGTCATTCCTGCCGCGGCTATTATGAGCCCTGCGTTGTCAATGAGCATATTCATAAAGGTCTGCATATTACCGAAACCCTGGGCACTGTAGACCATTACCCCGCCGGCGTACATAATCAGGAACATTATGATTGTGATGAACAACAGAAAACCGGTACCGGCCATCTTCTCCTTGATGTAATTGCCGATTTTCATTGCAGCACCGCCTTTGGAGCTTCTGATTTCTGCCTGAAGTTTCGTATCCAGCGCTTCAGTTCCTCTGACTGCATGGATACAATCAGCACAACAACGATTGCCTTGTATACCGGAAGCTGGTCAGCCGTTATTCCCATGGCGTACAGACTCGTCGTCAGTGCCTGAATCGTAACTGCGCCGATCACCGCTCCAAGCAGGCTGAATTTTCCCCCCGACAGGCTGTTTCCCCCAAGGGCAACCGCGAGGATCGCATCCAGCTCCATGTAGAGGCCGATATTGTTTGCGTCGCTTGAATAGATCCGGCTGGAGGTAACCACGCCGGAAATAGCCGCGGTAAACCCGCATATGAGATAACACATGAAAATGATCATCTGAGAGTTGATACCCACCAGGCGCCCGGCCCTGCTGTTGATGCCGACGGTTTTAACATAGAGCCCCAGGGCAGTACGGGTCAGAATAAAATAGGCGATAATCACCACCCCCAGGGCAATGAATACCGGCGTGGGAACCACCACTCCGGGTAAAAAGCCGCCGATAGCCTTGAAGGATTCCATGCGCACGTACAGAATCTGCCCGGGAACCATTTTTCCGCCGATCTCCCTGGCGCTTATGAGCTGGGCGATTCCCCGGCCTGCGGTAAATAATATAAGAGTGGCAACCATGGCCTGTATTTTCAACCGGGATACAAGGAATCCGTTGAAGGCTCCGCAGGCCATCCCGGCCAGAAGGGCAAGGCCGATGCTGAGAAACATTGGTGTGGCGTAGGCATCATAGCTTGCCCCCAGCAGGCGAACGCATACCGCAGCCGCCACCGCACCGACAGCCCCCACAGAAATATCGATCCCCCCGGTGGCAATTACCAGGGTCATGCCGACGGCAAGTATGATGAGCTCGCTGGCACGGTTGATAATATCGATTATGTACCCGTAAAGTACGCCATTCTGAATGGAGATATTAAAAAACGTGGGGGTCTCGATGATGTTGATTATCAGAACGAGACAGAGAGCAAATATGGGTAAAAACAGCTGCTTTTTAGAAAGTGCAAGCGCTGCGTTCTTCAGCTTTCGTAATTCAGGATTCATGGGTCTGAGCTCCTCCGGCAATGGCCGTCATAACGTCATGCTGGGTAATATCATCGTTGTTCAGCTCTCCGACTTTCTGCCTGTCGCACAGAATACAAAGCCGGTTAACGGTCCGCAGCATTTCTTCTATCTCCGAGCTGATAAAGAGCACGGTAACCCCCTGTTTCGCCAGATCAATAATCAGCTTCTGGATCTCCGTCTTGGTACCAACGTCAATACCGCGGGTAGGCTCATCGAGGATCAGAAATTCCGGATTCGTGATAAGCCATCTGCCGAGGATTACCTTCTGCTGGTTCCCGCCGGAGAGCTGCTTTACCAGTGTTTCCGGCGATGGTGTCTTTATCTGAAGGAGCTCGATGTACTTCTCCGCCAGTTCATTCTGTTTTGCTTCCGGCAGAAGTTTCAGGATCCCGGTCTTGGCCTGCAGGGCTATCAGCAGGTTTTCCCGAACCGAGAGATCTTCTAGAATTCCCTCCTCCTTGCGGTCTTCCGGCAAAAAGGCCATTCCCAGTTTCATTGAATCGATGGGAGCCCTGGTGCGCACCGGGGTCTCCCTGACAAGGAGTTCCCCCCTGTCCGGTTTCTCGGCACAGTAGAGCAGCCGCGCCAGTTCGGATCTTCCCGAACCCAGCAGACCGGCGAGGCCTATGACCTCTCCCTTCTTGATAATCAGGTTAAAGGGGTCGATCATTCCGGCCCTGGTCAGATCCCTGGCCCTGACCATTATTGACTCGGTACTGCCGGAATCGGAATCAGCCTTGACACTTTTTATCTCTGCCAGATCGTCAAATTCACGCCCCAGCATCCGGGCAACGAGCTGAACCTTCGGAAGTTCCGCGACACGGTAGGTTCCGACCAGTGCCCCGTTTCTCAGTACAGTTATTGAATCGCAGATCTCATAGACCTGTTCAAGAAAGTGGGTGACAAAGATGATACCAACTCCCTGCTTTTTGAGGTTTCTCATGACCTCGAACAGGGTTTTTACCTCGCTTTCATCAAGAGAACTGGTAGGTTCATCGAGGATCAGGGCCCGGCAGTTGATATCGATCGCCCTGGCAATAGCCACCATCTGCTGAATGGCCACTGAATACTCTCCCAGGGGTTTGGATACATCGATGTTCAGACCGACTTCCTTGAGAGCCTGGCGGGCCATGGCCTCCATTGTCTTCCATTTAATGCCCCCGAAAAGATTCAGCGGCTGCCGTTCGAGAAACATGTTCTCTGCAACGGAGATATTCGGGCAAAGGTTGACCTCCTGGTACACCGTGCTGATTCCATTTCGCTGGGCTTCCTCGGGAGAATGGTTCACCACAGGGCCGTCCTGCCCCTGCACCCGGATTTCTCCGGCATCCATCTCATAAACCCCGGTCAGTACCTTAATCAGGGTGCTTTTTCCAGCACCGTTTTCCCCCATAAGGGCATGGATTTCGCCGCTTTTCAAAGAAAAATCCACGTTTTTCAGTGCCTGTACCCCGGGAAATGTCTTATCTATATGACGCATGGTCAAAATACTGTTATCTTCCATCCCTTTCCCTTCTTCCGGCTTGGTCGGGTCCAATAAAAAAAGGCAGGGATGCAAAGCACCCCATACCTTTTCACTTTTTTTGCAGATCAGTACATTCTGGTAGGAAGAATCTCTTTCGCGTTGGAGGTATCGAAAACCTCTTCCACGACATACTGGATTTTATCGACCTTCTCACCCCGCTCAAGCTTCTGGATGATCTCTGCCACCCGGGGACCGTGAAGAGGATTACATTCAACAGAGCAGTTGATCTCACCGGCTATCATCCGGTTGAAGGCCTCGTGCACTGCATCGAAGGAGATAATTATAATATCCTTGCCAGGCTGCTTTCCCACTGCCTTGATAGCGTCGATAGCACCGAAGGCCATATTGTCGTTTTCGGCGAATACAACATCGATGTCAGGGTACGCCTTCAGGAAAGATTCCATAACTTCCTGCCCCTTGGCCTGAGTAAATTCTCCGGTTTGTTTTGCAAGGAGTTTGAATTTCGGATTTGCATCGATACCTGCCAGGATTCCCTGGGTACGTCCGACCTGTGCGGAAGATCCGATTGTTCCCTGAAGAAGAACAATGTTCAGCTCCTGGCTGGCCAGACCGTTTTTCTTGACATAGTCATTCAGCCATTTAACGCCGTCCTGACCTTCCTTGAGGAAGTTTCCACCAACCCATGCTGTATAGAGGCTGTCGTCGGAAACATCCATCATGCGGTCAGAGAGGATAACGGGAATCCCGGCAGCCTTTGCTTCGCTGAGAACGGTTTCCCAGCCGGTCTCTACAACCGGTGCCACCACGATGTAATCCACATCCTGCTGAATAAAATTGCGGATCGCCTTGATCTGATTCTGCTGTTTCTGTTGAGCATCATCAAAAATAAGCCGATAGCCGTTTTCTTCAACAAAAGTACTTTTGAAGGATTCCGTGTTTGCCGTTCGCCAGTCAGACTCAGCACCGACCTGAGCATAGCCGACAACAATCAGATCATCCTCTGCACCTGCGGCAGCCTCGTCCTGTCCACCTGCGAACACATAGCCGAGGGAGAATACCGCCAAGACCATGAAAATCACTAATACCTTTTTCATAACTCCTCCTTGGAATTGTGATTGAGCTCATGGTATCCCCGCTGTGCTTCCCGGTACATGAGATATCTTCCTGAGTTTTTTATGAATTTTTACCCTGCTTTAAGATCAGTTTGGATTTTTTACGGAAAAAGTATAAAAAATTACGGACAGGCGCAGGGATCCCTGGAAACTGCCGTCATTCGATAGTCCCTGGGAGAAATGCCCGTGTTTTTTTTGAATATGAAGCTGAAGTAGTGGGGATCGCTGTACCCGACTTCGTAGGCGATATCGGAACACTTCATTGCACTGCAGCTCAGAAGTCTTTTAGCGTTTTCTATCCTGGTATTCGTCAGGTACTCGATAAAGGTTTCTCCGGCTTCCTGAGAAAAAATTGTGCTGAAGTGATTCGGGCTGACATATACGAAGGAGGCCACGGTATTCAGAGACATATCCTGACTCATGTAATTTTCGGCTATGTAGTTCTTTGCCTTTCGTATAATCCCGTTATGCCGGGTATTCATATGCTCATCCCGGTAAAGGATCCACATCTCAATAAGGTTTCTGAGTTGTCCGCGAAAGGGAATCGAAGAATCAGCAAGTGAATCCCCGAGATCATGTTGCAGGGAGACGGGAATTGCCTGCTGCGGATCGCCCTCAATCTCTTCAACCAGTCCCGAGATAATTTCTATCAGATCGTTGTAGACAAGAAGAAAAAAACTCGAGTCCGCAACGTCAAGGGACTTCCTGCCAAAGACATCAAGATACAGGTCAATAATGTCGTCGACCTCTTCCCGGGCGGCAAAACGAAGTCTTTCAACCACAGGGCCTTCTTCTTTTCGTCTGGAATTATCCCTGCGGCTCCACTGTATATCACTGACACCGATGATCTTGTTCTTCCCCGTCAGGGACATATATCGTACAGCACGGTCAGCATCTGCATAGGAATCGACAATCTCACCTACGTGGCTTACCATCGAACCAATCCCAATGGAAACCCTGCAGCCGCTGTTACGCTCAGTCTCAAAGCGTATCGCCTGGGCAAGGGAATACACGGTATCATCAGCAGAATCTCTGCTCAAATTCTTGAAAATAAGTCCCTGTTTTTCCAGACTGGGAGAAAAAAGCAGGACTTCCTCTCTCTCCTTTACCAGGGAGGATATAATCGATTTAACCACAGCATAGTCGGAAAAGGTATCCGATCCGGGCACAACATCCACGATCATTACAACATATGAGTTCGCTATAAGATCGATTCCCAGGGCACGGGCAGACTCAATCGCATCCCCTGAACTCAGCTGTCCGGTGACAAGATCACAAATCCATTTCTCCCGCATTACCTCCTGGGAAGAACGGATCTTCATTTTCAGGGTCTCGATATTGGTAATACGCTCCTTTTCTTCTTCTATCTGCCGGGTAACTTTCTCGAGGGTTGCGAGCATATCTGCAGAAGATACAGGCTTCAGCAGGTACTCGTCGATACCTATGGAAATCGCATCTTTTGCATATTGGAACTCATCGTGACCGGAAAGAATGATTATCTTAATCCAGGGCTGATCCTTCTTGACAATCCGCGAAAGGGTAAGTCCATCCATAAAGGGCATTTTTATATCCGTAATCAGTATGTCGGGTTTTACCTCCTGTAGAACCGTCAGTGCCATCTCTCCGTCAGGGGCCTCCCCCGCCAGTGTATAGGGAGTACGATCCCATGGAATACTGTTTCGGATTCCCTCCCTGGTAACAATTTCATCCTCAACAAGAAATACGCTATACATATTCTCTGATCTCCGGCAGTTTAAAAGTAACAACGGTTCCTTCTCTGTACCGGCTCTCAATATGCAGTTTCGTTCCGCTGTTGTAATAGAGGGCCAGACGTTTATTTACATTATACAGACCGTAAACATCACTCAATTCGGAGCTGTCCAGGCTTCCATCAATCTGTTTATTAATATCTTCCAGCCGCTCAGGTTTCAACCCGATACCATCATCGGCAACCTGAAAACAGAGGTAGGGCTTCTCTCTCCAGCCCTTTACTGAAAGTCTGCCCCGACCCCTCTTGTTCTTTATCCCGTGATACAGTGCATTCTCCACCAGGGGCTGCAGAAGAAGCTTGAGCATGGTTTTATCCGCCATCTCATTATCATAATCTATACTGTAATCCAGTATATCCCGATAGCGAATTTTCTGGATCGTTAAATAATTGAGTACATGTTCGAATTCGTCCTTGACAGAAACCCATTCCTTTCCGCGGCTCAGGGAGCGGCGAAAAAAGCTGGAAAAATTACGGGTGACAGAGATTACCTGTTCATACTGCCGTCCTTCGGCGAGCCATATTATTGAGTCGAGGGTGTTGTACAGAAAGTGGGGGGTAATCTGTGCCTGCAGGGCTTTCATCTCCGATTTCTGAAGATTTTTCTGTTCCCTGATATTTGCATCAATAAGTTCCTTGATCTTCACCGCCATGGAATTCAAATTTTCCGTAAGGTTGTCCAGCTCCAGTACATTCGGCAGATCGGCCCTGGCGGCCAGATTCCCGGCGGCAATCTGGCTGGATAACTTTTCAAGCTCGCTTATCGGCCTGTTTATGCTTACAGCCAGGGACCGTTGGGCCAGTACAGCAAACAGCATAACAGCCGCAACCACGAAAATCTGAACCAGCGAGAGGGCTGCGGCGGTATTCTTTATCTGCTCATTCGTTCTGGCGACAGACTCAATTTCAAGCACGATGAAGTCCTGGAGAATATCTGAAACCAGATCCGCCACGCCGCGTATTTCATCCAGGGTTTTTTCATTTGCCGTCACCGGATACTGTTGTTCCATCTGGAAGCCAAGCTGGTCGACATATCTCGACAAGGTATCCATGGCTCTGCCCGCGACCTCAAGGAGTTGACGGTTATCCTGCTGCTCAGTGCTGAACTTGATATTGTCGAGCCGGGAGTTAATGTCGCGGATGATACCGTACTGCCGGCCTTCATCAAAATCCTTGTTGCCGGCGACAATATCCCACAACTCGTTGGAAATATCTGACCTTACAATCTGGTTCAAACGGTTTGTTTTGCTGACATTGGCAATCATCTGGTCATACTTGAGAGTATGATACCAGGATGATGCCAGACTGATCACCGGTGCAACCAGCATCAGGCTGATGATAATTATATAGGAAGTCTGTATTCTGTTCTGAAGACTGGTAGTTTTCGTACCGGTCATGACCAGCTTGGAGATCGGTTTCATTCCCGCTGCAGCCATCAATACCCCCGCGGCGGAATAGCTGAAACGTCGTCGTCTTCGGTAAAGACTTCTTCATGTACATGCATCAGCCGGGGTATTTTCTGCCCTTGCGCAAGTTTTTTTGCCAGAGACATGATGGCAGGGCCGAATTTCGGATTGCACTCGATCACACAATTGACCTCTCCCCGTCCAAGGGCATCAATTGCAGCCTGTTCCGCATCAACGGTTATAATTACGATATCCTTTCCAGGATTCATACCCCGCTCTTTCATTACTTCGAGTATACCCAGAGTCATACCGTCGTTATGGGAAAAAACGACATCAAAATCCTTATACTTGCTGTCCAGAATCCAGCGCATAATCTCGTTGCCCTTGGAGCGAAGAAAATCGCCTGATTCACTGTAAATAATTTTGTATTCGGGATGCTCGGAAATAATCTCCCGGAAACCGGCGGCTCTTCCCTTTGCGGGGGATGATCCTTCGGTCCCGGAGATTTCTATTATTCTGACCGGATTGGATGGTTCAGCACCGGAGTTCTCGAACTTTTTCAACAGGAATTTCCCGGCTTCCCGTCCCTCCTGTTCACTGTCCGTACCAATAAAACCCGCGTACAGGGATTCATCATCGGTGTTTATTTTTCTGTCGGTAATCAGTACCGGGATTCCGGCATCCCGAGCTTCACGCAGAACATTGTCCCATCCATCCGCCACAATGGGAACAAAGGCAATAACATCCACCTGATATGCAATAAATGACCTTATTGCCTTAATCTGGTTATTCTGTTTCTGTTCTGCATTTGAGAATAAAAGCTGCACACCGCTCTCTGCGGCTGCAGCCTTTATAGACCTGGTATTGCATTTCCTCCACGCGCTCTCCGCCCCTATCTGGGAAAAACCAAGTATAATCCCGTTCTTCTGCTCCTCCGGCCGTCCCTTATCATCGCTTTTTGTGCAGCTTGCAAGGAGTGCTGGCAGCACTGCACAGACAAGAGCAATTATCACCAGTTTAGCTGTTTTCCTCTTCATAGAACACCGTACCCTTCAGTCCATGCGTGTACGTTAACCCATTGTAACCCCGATCGCTGCCCGCACACAAGCAGAAAATTTTCAATATAGATTTCTATTTATATTGCTCTCACATTTTTTCTTTTCCATTTCAAAGCTTCCCCCTTACCCGCCCACAGATTCATGCCGGGCAATGAGCAATGCGAACGACCAGGTCAAGACAAGGATATGCTTACACAAGGTTCAGGAAAACATCTCCTCTTCACTTTTGATGATTGGTACTATTGGTAATTGTTCGTTGATACTGGTGGTGGTATACTGTATCAAATCATTCCCTGGTGGATATTTATCTTTGCATAGACAGGTCAATGCAACAAAATGAGACTTATGATCTCTGGCTTGAAAACACATCAATTCAGATCGTCTTCGAAAACCGTTCGATCCTGGTAGCTCCCTGGAATACCGATAACCCGGTATATACCGAGGATAGACGATCTGTACGGCGTTGAGGACTGCATGGGACCCCTCAGCCAGGACGATTACATTGGCCAGGCAACTGAGATTGTTCAGGAAACCGGAGCTGAATTTGTCTGCGGTTTTGAAATCGTGACATACACGGATAAGCAGGGTACCGTATATGCAGCTTCGCTTTCAGGTTACAAATATTTTCTGACTATTCATTGCCGGACATTCGAAATTGAATTACTGAGCTTTTTTATCCAGAGAAGGAGCAGCGAGTACGTGCACCAGGAATATAGCTTTTGACGCAGAATCCTTCTGAATAATTTACCCTCAAATACGAAGGAGAGATGAATGATTGAACTGCAGATATTTCTTGAGGTACTCCCGGGAAAAGAAGAAAAGCTGAAAATTACTTTTCGTGATATCTTTGTTCCGGCTGTTTCAATTCAGCAGGGGTTTATTAGTGTTCACCTGCTCAAGTACGGGAATGCCATGCGCTGCTATCAAATTCAGCTACGTTTTGAAACAGAACAGATGCGCCTGGCCTGGGTGGCCTCCGATGAACATCAGGATTCATTTCCCAGACTCGCTGAACTATGCAGCTCTGTAAGCTGGCAGGGCTTTGAGCTGGTGAATTAACAGAAAAAACATTCAGTTTTTTTACTCTTGGCGACCAGCAGAATGTCGAAGTTACATCGCGGCATACAAAACCTGCTAAATTTTCCACCAGGGCGCCTGATTCCCGCATGCCTGTTTGTATTCGCAGCCTCACGAACTGCTTGGTTAATAAAAAAACCAGGTCCGGCATCTTTCGCGGGGATGCGAAAGTGCAAACCGGCCTTTTCTTTTGTCCAGAGGACAAAAAAAGCCAGGCGACGTGTCTCGGGCTCTTTTCAAGAGCCCTTCGACCCCCGCACGTTCCTCCCTTCGGTCCGGTACGCGCTCGGCCGAGGACATCGCCTGTCTTTCGTTTTACTTTATTAATGTGACCGCCAAAAGGCGGATCACATTAATAAAAAAAGCCAGGCGACGTCCTACTCTCCCGCTTAACGCA
>NZ_MWQY01000015.1 GCF_002087085.1 Marispirochaeta aestuarii
TAACCTATAGCACATGTAAATTTAAAAAGGGACTGCCTACTTAATAGACAGCCCCTTTTACTATATAGAGAAGGGAATCGAAACAAGTGAGCGCGGGCCGCACAGGCCCGGAAGCGCGGCACGATGCCGCGCGCCAGCGAACGCGGCGGCTCGAAGGGAGTCGTCACGATGACGACGACCGGAGAGGATTCCCTTCGCTCGCTGACTTAAAAGCCTCCCGTCAGGGAGGCTTTTATTGTCTACATTCCCTTCGGCCGGTACTTCTCGAAAATTTCCTCGTTGATCCGCATTCCCAGGCCGGGCTCATCAGGCACGGGCACATATCCATCCCTGGCTATACAGCAATCGCCGTAGAGTTCCCGCCGCAGCTTGTAGGAACCGCCGGAAGTAATGTACTCCGCCGCCAGGGTATTTTCACAGGAGGCCAGCAGGTGGATGCTCGCAGGAACCCCCACTGTGGCATGGATATGGGGAGCCAGGGGAATGTTTGCCGCACTGGCCATGGAAGCGATCTTCTTTGTTTCGGTTATGCCGCCTGCGTGGATGATGTCGGGCTGGATGATGTTGACCGCACGCTTTGAGAAGATTTCCCTGAACTCGTAGCGGGTATAGTAGTTTTCTCCAGCCGCGATGGGGGTCGCCACGTTCTGTACCAGCGCTGCCATACCGTCAAGATCGTTTATGGGGAGGGGCTCCTCAAGAAAGGTCAGATCAAAGGCCGCAAGTTCGCCGGCGATCTTGAGAACGTCGTGGTATGAGTAGCTCTGGTTGGCATCCACCATGATTCCCGGCTCGGGGCCCAAGGCTTTTCTGACCGCCTCAAGGTTCTTCAGGTCTTCACTCCTGCCGAAGCCGACCTTCATTTTTACCCCCTTGAAGCCCTGGTCGGCGTAACTCTTAGCCTCATCTGCACATTCCTGTGGTGTCAGAGGCCGCCCTTCCTTGCCGAAGAATCCCGAGGCGTAGGCTGGAATCTTATCGACCGCTTTACCCCCCAGGAGGTTCCAGACCGAGGTCTTGAGGATCTTCCCTGTCAGGTCCCAGAGGGCAATATCGATTCCCGCGACCGCAGTAACAACGGCGCCTTTCTGGCCCAGGGCGTAGGAGCCTGTGCCGCGGCCCAGCATCTTTTCATAAAGACCTTCCCGGTTGAAGGGATCTTCTCCCATTATGATGTGCTTGAGCTTGTGATCCACCATGGCTGTGAAGATGGGGATGCCTCCACCGTGGATGGGACCGATTTCTCCGTAACCTGAAGTCCCGTCGGATGCTGTTATTTTTACGATGACTGTATTCCAGCTGTCCCATACTCCGGTGGCGTCCCTTGCGGGAACATCCAGAGGAAAGGCAACCGGGAAAGCTTCTACCTTGGTAATGTGCATGCTTCTCCGCCTTTGTCGCTTTATGCTTAACGGGGATGATATCATACAAAAATATAATCTGAATAGTAATAAAATCAGCTATTTGGAGATATTGAGTCCAATTCTGGTTTGACAGCTGAAGATTGCACCACTATTATAAACGTAACGGATACATTTCATGGGTGAACATTACTATCAGGGCAATATCTCGAAGGAACGGTATGACCGGCAGTTGAGTATCCCCGGTTGGGGGTCCGAAGCTCAACGGAGGATTGCCGCCTCCCGGGTCGGAATCGCCGGAGCCGGAGGGCTCGGATCTCCCGCAGCCCTCTATCTGGCAGCCGCCGGAGTTGGAGCTCTGGTTATCTGCGATTCCCACACAGTGGATATCTCCAATCTTAACCGGCAGATTCTGTATAGCTCCGCCGATGTCGGAATGGAAAAAACCGGGCTTGCACAGGAGCGGCTCAGAGGCTTGAATCCCGAGGTAGAAGTGGAAAGATTCCAGGGACGGCTTAAGGACGAAAATATCGATGGAATTTTTGCCGATTGTGATCTGATCCTTGACTGCCTGGACAACCTGGAATCCCGGCAGATGCTGAACCGCTACTGCTGGCGCACGGGAAAGCCACTGCTCCATGCGGGAATCCGTGAATTTTACGGCGAACTGCTTCTGGTCGATCCCCCGGACACTCCCTGCCTTGCCTGTTTTCTTCCGGAAAGTGAAAAGAAAAAGGAGGGACCTCCCCCGGTAAGCGGTCCGGTGGCCGGGGTCCTTGGAAGCATGCAGGCCGTGGAGGCCCTCAAGTTTCTGGGGAAAATCGCTCCCACAGGCAGTATGGGCAGGCTCCTGCTTGTAGATCTGGTCAGTATGAGTATGGACAGCGTTCCTATTTCCCGGCGCCACGGGTGTCCGGTGTGTTCCCCTGATTCTCATATCAATACGGGAGACTGACTGTGTTACAGACTGATTTTGAACTCAGCTTTGCCGGAGCTTTTCGAATGATAACTAAAAAGCGGAGTACCGCAGTGAGTATTCCCCTCTCCGGCGATGTGAGGGATTACGAGCGCATCTGCAACGTCGTGAGCGGATACGTTACAGACAGCATTCCCTACATTATCCTGCGGGACGGTCAGAACCTTGAGGAGCTGATCAAGTCCGGCGAAAGAATCCGCAGCAACGATTCCCTCACTGTCGTTCCCCTGATTCTCGGGGGCTGACGACACAGATATTCTTCTTGACATCTCACTGGGATGCTGTACCATGGTTTATAATTGGTAAACCAATTACCAATTTCTTGTGATAAAACAATTCGGAGTAGAGCCGTGGAACGAAGAATCATCGAGATCGATCTGTCCGCAAAAACAGTCAAGGAATCACCTCTGCCGGAAAATTACCGGCATCTGGGAGGCCGGGGGCTTACCTCCAGTATCCTGTCGGAGGAACTCGATCCCCTCTCTCATCCCCTGAGCGCTGCGAATACCTTTGTAATCGCCCCGGGATTGCTGGCTGGCACCGCTCTGTCCAGCTGCAACCGGCTGTCCGTGGGGGCAAAGAGCCCGCTGACGGGAGGAATAAAGGAGAGCAACAGCGGCGGAGTTACCGGCTATCGGCTGGGAAAACTCGGTATCGGTGCTGTCAAACTGACCGGGGTTTATGAGGACGGTGATTGTTCCTGGGGAATCAAAATTTCCGCCGACGGGGTCTCTTTTGAGGATCTGCAGGAAATTTCCGGCAGGGGTACCTACGACAGCGCCGGGTATCTGCTTGAAAAGTACGGAAAAAACGCCGGCCTCATCATAACCGGCCCCGCCGGGGAGATGCGCCTCGCCTCCGCCTGTCTCAGTGTTAACGATATGGAGGGTGAGCCCTGCAGGAACCTGGGACGCGGCGGTATGGGTGCGGTTCTCGGAAGCAAGGGGATCAAGGCTATTATCGTGGACGACAGTGCAGCCTTGCCTCCTGATGCGACGGATCCTGAGGCTCTCAAGGAACTGATCAAGAAGTTCGCGTCCATGCTCAGGGAACATCCGGTTACAGGAGGCAAGTTCGCAGAGTACGGAACGGTCATGAACATCGCCGCCCTGGACGCCCTGGGGGGACTTCCGACCCGTAACTTCAGCAAAGGGAGCTTTTCCGGGGCTCAATCCATCAATGCAGAAACCCTGCGGGATACGATACGGGAACGCGGAGGCCTGGGAGCTCATGCCTGCATGCCCGGCTGCGTAATCCGCTGTTCCAACAAGTATGTGGCAGCCGACGGAACTCCCCTTGTGGGATCGGTGGACTATGAAACCGTCTGCCTTCTGGGGTCCAATCTGGAGATAGCCAGTCTTGACCAGGTGGCTGAATTGAACAGGCTCTGTAATGATATCGGCGTGGACACTATCGAGACGGGGGTCGCCATTGGAGTTCTGGCCGAGGCTGGACTTGTCTCCTTTGGGGATTTTGAAGCCATCCGGTCGCTTCTGGAAGAACTGAAACAGGGAACTCCCCTTGGGCGTCTGGTGGGTTCAGGCGCGGAAATCTGCGGCCGGGTCTACGGCGTACGCCGGGTCCCCACGGTGAAGGGACAGGGGATGGCCGCCTACGATCCACGGGTTATAAAGGGGATGGGCCTTACATACAGCAGGTCCGCCATGGGTGCGGACCATACCGCCGGCAATGCCATTACCCTGGGAATTGATCATTCCGATCCGGACGTACAGCTGGAGCCGGTCAGGGAACTCCATGTGCGTACCATGGTGCTGGACATGCTTGGGGCATGCATCTTCACCGGTCGGGTTTCCCTGGACAAAACAGAAATCCTGGAAGAGATGGTCCGGGTTCTTCACGGCTGGAACGCGGATTTTGACGATCTGCGGGGGATTGCCAGGGAAATTCTCCTCAAAGAAGAGGACTTCAACCGCAGGGCGGGACTCTCAAAACCCCACGACAGGCTCCCGCGCTTCATGTACGAGGAGAAGCTCGAACCCACCGGTGAGGTCTACAATATACCCGATGAAACCACGGACCGGCTCTTCGATTTTTCCGGCAGCGGAGCCTGAATGGCAGACAGGCAGAAGATTGAACATTTCAAACGGATCAATGTGGAGAAACCGGCGGATATCATTATCCGCCAGATCCGGGAACTGATCCTTAACGGCGTCTACAAAGCGGAGGAACGATTGCCCTCTGAGCGGGAATTGGCGGAACGCTTCGGAGTGGGGCGGGGACATGTGAGGGAGGCAATCCGTCGTCTGGAATTCTATGGAGTTCTAAGGACCGGTCCCCAGAGCGGAAGTTATGTTACCTCCCTGGGCATCAGAGCGCTGGACGGTCTTTTTACCAACATACTGGATCTGGAAAAGGAAGATTTTGCTTCACTGCTCGATACCAGGGAAATCCTGGAGATTCATGCAGCGGGACTCGCTGCTGAACGGGCGACCGAAGAAGAGCGTGAGACTCTGTCCGTAACTCATCGGGACTTTGAAGAGCGGGTTCGAAGAGGAGATGACGGTCTCGATGAGGATCTGCTGTTTCACATACGCATTGCCGGCGGCAGTCACAGCCCTGTTCTGCGATCCCTGATCAGTATTATGACGCCGGAAATACTCTCCCTTACCAGGGGACTGGAGGTGGCAGGGGGGATACGGAGCCGGGAAGCCCTGAGAGAACATGCGGCCATTCTCGATGCGATCATCTCCCGTGATCCCCGGGCCGCAAAGAAAACAATGGAAAATCATATGAAAGGGTCCCGGGTACGGGGCAATATACAGGAGAGATAGCATGGCAGTAACGATAATCAACATGCCGACCCGGATCTACAACGGAACAGGCGCCCTTGAAGTACTGGCGGAGGAGGGACGAAGGCTGGGAAAAAAAGCCCTGATCGTCACCACCGGAAAGGATATGGAGAATTTCGGGTTGCTTCGGAAGGTCACAAACCGGCTTGAAGGGACCGGGGTCTCCGCCTCGGTCTTCAGTGCCGTTACCCCAAATCCGAAGACCTCGGAAATAGAGGCGGGGGTCAGGGCTTTTCTGGATGAAAAATGCGATTTTCTTGTTTCCCTGGGTGGGGGTAGTTCCATTGACGCGGCCAAGAACATCTCCATGTGCGCAGCCAACGGGGCCTCGATTCACGACTTTCTGCCCCAGGGAGACAAGGTAGGTCTTGAAAAGCGGCGTGCGGTTCCCCACATCGCCATTCCCACAACAGCCGGTACCGGTTCCGAGGCAACAAAGACTGCCGTGGTCAGCAACGAGCGGAACCGCCAGAAGTACGGGGTCCGGCATGACTGTATCTACCCGATGGTCTCCATTGTTGACCCGGAGCTCATGCTGACGGTGCCGAAAAGCGTTACCGTCGACACCGGTATCGATGTCTTCTTCCACGCCATGGAGGGATACCTTTCAAACAAGGCGACCCGCTTCTCGGATATGGTCGCCCTTGAGTCCATGAGGCTGGTGCGGGAGCATCTCCCCCGGGTCTATGAGGACGGCTCGGACCTTGATTCCCGCGCAACCATGGCCTGGGCCAGTACCCTGGGAGGAATCGCCCTGGACAATGCTATCTGTGTGGGGATTCACGGCCTGGGGCAGCCGGCGGGAGGATACGTCGATGCGGTACATGGAAAAAGTCTCTGTGCCGTCTATTATTCCTATATGAAGTACACCTGGCAGTCGGACATCCCCCGCTATGCCGAGGTTGCGAGGATCCTTGGCGGAAACGACGGCGCAGAACGTGAAGCTGAACTTGCAGCAGCCTCCGCGGACCGTCTGCGGGCCTTTATTCGGCCCCTGGGTCTGGAGATCCGGCTTCGGGACCTGGGGATCGAAGAGTCGATGATTCCCGCCATTGCCGAATCGGTCCTCAATACTACCCGCAGGACCCTGGAATGCTGCAAGATGGAGATCGGTTACGACGATATAGTTGCCATCTACAAGGAAGCCCTCTGAACAAGATGGACCCGTAAGATGCCGGAAGAGATCAGCTGAATATGGTAGTAGAAGATCAGCGGCAGAATGACAAAGGCGTAATGTTCCGGATCACCACCGAATACCGCGGCAGTCAGGGGCAGACCGAGGGCCAAGGTCTTATGGGAACCCACAAAGAGGGCGGTAATCCTGTTCCGACGGTCAAGGCCTGTTGTCCGTCCAAAACTGTGAATCATCACCAGGACCAGGGCGTTCAGAACAGAGAGAAATACCAGGGGGCCGGCGAAGAGCTGGAGGCTGGCGGACTCCAGTATTGCCTTTGAGGAACGGGCTACCGCGAAGTAAACCAGCAGAAATATGATCAGGTTGCTCAGGTTACCGATAAGCCCCTTGAAGCGGTCCATGTTTTTCCGCAGGGGATACCTGGCGCCCTGTCCGACAAGGATGGGGAGGATAATTGTTTTAACCAGGGATGCGTAAACCTCCGTCGGGGAGACCGCGGCGGAGGCTGTTTCTCCTGCGGGAATAAGAAGGGCAAAAAGCAGGGGAGTAAGCAGCACTGCGGCAATATTCGATACCGCTGCATTAAATACGGCAGCGGTTGTGTTTCCTCCCGAGACCTGGGAAAAAAAGATGCAGCTCGAGATAGTCGATGGCAGACAGGAGAGGGCAAGTATCCCGATTTGAATTGACGGATCAATAAACGTCCCCAGGGGAAGCAGCAGCAGCCAGGTCAGAAGGGGATAGACAAGGAAAATGAAGCCCTGAATAAAAAGGTGAAGCCGGAAATCCCTGAGATCCCGGATAATACGCTCGGTGGGAATTGAAATCCCCGAGAGAAAAAGCAGGATAAAGATCAGGAGCGGTTTGGCGGTTCCCCGGGGATTCAGTAATCCTTCTCCCCGGGGAAGGTACAGTCCAAAGGCAAAGCTTGCCAGGATGGCGGCGATAAACCAGTTTTTACGCATTACGTGTAGTGTTTTTGCTATGGCTCCGGTCATGGCCCACCTTTGTAGCCCTTCATTCAGAGCTCTGTCAATGCCGTGCCTGTTCCTCCGATCAGCAGCAGACGGACCTCCTCGGTTTCGGTGCTCAGGGATATTTCTTCGCCGCGGCTGTAACGGATAAGCTCTGAACTCCGAATTATGGAACCCGAGGAGAAGTCCCGCAGTCCGCTGCCTTCCAGACAGTAGAGGAGAACCAGGAATTTCTCGGGAATCGAGATGTTCAGCGGTGTCAGCGGCGGTATGCTCACATCAAGGAACAATACAGTACCGGATTTGGCATAGAGGGGACCCCGCAGTCCTTCATATTCTCCGGCTATTACCCGGACGATGATACCATCTTCGCCCCGGTGCATGGGTATGGTTGCGTCGCGAATCTGGCAGCTTAAAGGCGGGACCCTTTCGAGTCCGGGAGAGCCGCTTGCGCGGACATGTACGGACCAGAACTCCTGGGATGGAGGAGTGGTAGATTCAAATTCCACATCCTTTTCTCCGGCGCTGCTTATCCAGAGGCAGCTCCCCGGGGACATTGATTCCTGAATGCCGCCGCTGGTTGTAAACTTTAGAGAGCCGCACAACAGGTAGGTAACTGTTGTCTCTCCGGGCCGACGGGTAAAGGGAAGCCTTTCTCCGGGGTCTTTGAAGGGGATTCTGTAATGGTGGCACTCTTCAAGGTGAAACAGCAGTGGAGTGTTGCCGACTCCGGAGAAAAACCGGCTGTTAAATCCTGTGCCGGTCTCCTCCTTAGTCGCCGCCTGATGAGAGATTTTCCGTATTCTGCGCAGTCCGCTGATCATGATTTAAAGTGTAGCTGATCGGAGCGGGGAGTGCAAAAAAAAGAGGGACAGTATCTGTGTGTTTCAGGCAAAAAACTCCCGGTCCTGTTCTTCCCTCAGTTTCCACAATATCGCGGAATCCGGTATTTCCAGCATATCCATGGTCAGCAGTGTTCCCGGTTCAAGGTCTCTTTTAAGGGTCGTTCCATGGGCAAGGTAATAGGGGAGCTGGGTGTTCTCGCTGATGCTCTTTGCCGGAAGCAGCAGTCCTTCAAAGCCGTCTATAACGTGATGATGTCCCCGGGCTTCCAGAAATGTCCCCGCCTTAAGCGGTTTTACTGCCCGGGCTGCCAGATCGTAGCGGGGCCGGGGGCTCCTGGAACTTGTCGGCATCCCGAGAAGTCCCACGGAAAGAACGCTGAAAAGAGATTCGAACCCGAGATAGTGGGCGGGATAGTAGATCAGGGCGGACTTTCCACTTCTGCTTACGGGCACTCCCTTTTCGCGCAGGATATCCCAGGTCTCCCTGTCGTCGCATTCCACCACCACGTATACTCCGCCCTCCATGCTCTGTTCGTCGGATCGACGCAGGCAGTTGACGACATCGATGCGCATTCCTCCGGAAAGAATACCTCCCATCTCGGAAGGAGACATGATCTCGGGGATCTCCAGGGTCCTGGCAATGGGAAAATGAAACTCAGGAATATCGGGGTCAAAGTCAGGAAGATGGTTGCAGACTATTCCCATTTCCGACAGGTCCGGAAGGGCCCGCTGGCCGAAAAGGGAGAGCGCCTCGCTCCGTTTTTTCAGTGTATCCGCCGCGTTATTCTCAAGGTCCCAGAGAGAAGCAAAGTCCGGAACCGACATAGTGGTATCCAGCACTTTGACAGTTGAATCCCCGGGATTATAGATAAAGTCATACTCGCTGGATTTGCCGATGCTCAGAATCCGCAGCCCTGCGGCACGTGCCCAGGAAACAAGTCCTATGAGCAGGGCCGGCTGGTCGCCCTCGGCAAGAGAGTAGATAACACCCTGCTGCCGCGCCTTGAGGGCCAGAAGCGGGCCGGCGACGGAGTCGGATTCCTTGGTTACCATGATCACATGCCTGCGATTTTCAATGGCGGCGAGAACATGCACCGCCGAGGCTTCCGGGTTGCCCGTACCTTCGATTACGATATCGAAGGGCATGGACATGGCAAGGGGAACGTCATTGAAGATCAGGTATTTGCCTTCCCGGAAGGCCTCCAGGCCTTCTTCGGCGGAACTGCAGTGTACAATCTCAGACTCACTTACGCCGATTGACCTGTAGGCGGCCACGCATTTCTGAACCTTCCTGCCGCAGAGTATCCGGATCGATATATTCTCGTTCCTTGATCCATACAGAAAGAGGGAGTGATTAAAACCCTGAACGCCGATAACGGCAAGCTCCAGTTTCTTTTTCCTGTCCGTTGCAAACAGCAGATCATAGTTCATAAGCGAGTCTCCGGTTTAAATAAGCTACTCTGGTATTTGCAAGTATGGTGCCAAGAGCGGTTTTGGAGCCGCGAATCTCACGATTGAAATACGAGACAATTAATTTCTTGTATAACAAGGAATAGCGAGAAGATCGACAAATAACCGGAATCAACGAATATCATGGCAAGGATTACCGTTTTCATCTGAAATTGCAGGGTTGCAAAGAAACAGTTATCCGGTGCAAAGAAAAGACAGAGAGATGGGATTGCTGTTATGATAGGTGGCATGGCCAGGATATCAATAAACAGTTAATTATTGATATGTATTAGACAAACTGATCTTGACAGATGCATAAACCGGGTTTATCCTTTTTTTGTATTGATTTTGTGTATCTATCAGTGTCTTTTCTGCTATCAATACCAAAAAGAATCACGGAATATGATTCTTAACATTTAGGAGGTTTTTTATGTATCGTACCGTTGTAAAACGTATGATGGTCGTGATGGTGGTCGTATTCTTGATGATCACTCCCCTGCTTGCAGGCGGCCAGGGAGACAAGGCCGAGGGAGGGCCAACTAAACTGACACTCTGGACATCGAATGCTATCCATGGGGAGTTCTACATGGATGCGGCGAATCGATGGAATTCTGAATATCCAGATCAGCAGATCGAGCTTGAAGTAGTCACGACCCCGAATGTTGAAATGCATAATCAGTTGACATTGGCATTTCAGGCCGGGGTCGGTGCACCGGACATTGTTGATATCAATATCAACTTCTTTTCCAACTTCCTGAAAGGGGATATCCAGCTGGTTCCATTGAACGATGTGGTTGATCCTGTTCGCGATTCCTTCGTTGAGTCCCGATTTGATATTTACTCCAAAGATGGAAAAGTTTATGGACTGCCTCTGCACGTAGGCGCTACGGTCGTCTATTACAACATGGAGATGATGGACAAGGCAGGTGTTGATGTTGAAGCAATCAAAACCTGGGACGATTTTGAAGCAGCAGGACGGAAGGTGAGAGACACCCTCGGGATTCCCATGACGATCATCGAAACTGCTGATCAGCGGCCTTTCTGGCCCATGATTGTTCAGCGGGGAGGAGATTATCTTGGACCCGATGGAAGCGTGACGCTGGACAGCAAAATTAACATTGAGGTTCTTGAGCGCCTGCACAGTTGGATGTTCGAGCAGAAAATTGCAGTTGGAGCTCCCGGCGGGAAAACCTGGGCTGAAGAATTCTTTCCCTTCATGAACAACGGCGGATTTGCAGCACTTATCATGCCTACCTGGTATATGAGCCGATTTCTGGAATTTATGCCGGATATCGCCGGTAAGATTGCTGTGAGACCTATGCCTGTGTGGGAAGAAGGGGATGCGCGTTCCTGTGGTATCGGTGGTACCGGATCTTCTGTAACAACTCAGTCTAAGCACATTGAGCTGGCTAAAAAATTCAATGCCTATGCAAAACTTACTGTTGAGTCGAATAAAAAGCTGTGGGAAATCATGCGTTTTGATCCGCCCAGATGGGATGGCGTATGGGACAGTCCTGAGCTCCTTAAGCCGGACCCCTATTTCTATAATGAACCAATATTTGAAATGCTGATTGAACTTGCCGAAGCGGATCAGATTCCTTCACCGAATTCCGGGGAGCTGTTAGCTGATGCCCAGACAGTTGTACGTAACTCAGTCAGTTATTGGGTATTCGAAGATCAGAGCCGGACTCCGGAAGAGGCGCTTCGAGAAGCCGCTGCTGAATTAAGAAGAAAATAAATAAAGTCTCTTGATATTGGTATAATATATCCGCTGGTTACCTCAGGGTTTCCAGCGGATATTATCAGAGGGGTGTGCTCTGTTCTGTTTTGTAAAACCATTAATAATGGTGTTATTTAACAAGCAGGGTAACTAGTCGACTTCAGGCGACTGAGAGGTTTCAATGAAATCGCGTTCAGTGTCCAAGCTTACCGGTATTTTTTATTCTGCCCGGCTTGCACCGTATGTTTTTGTTCTTCCTTTTTTACTTGTGTTTTTTGTATTTTTTCTTTACCCGACTATTTCCAGTATTATCATGAGCCTTCATGATGTTAAAGGTTTTGGAAACTGGGAATTTATTGGACTGAAAAACTATGAAAGATTAAATAATATTCATTTTTTTAATGCTCTTCGTACAAGTTCTCTTTATACATTTTTGACAATTGTGATTCTGATTCCAGTCCCGATGATAATTGCGATATTCCTCAACTCAAAGCTTATGCTGGCCAGGAACTTCTTTCGCTCCGTTGTTTTTATGCCTGCACTCATTTCAGTTGTCGTAGCGGGAATAGCGTTCCGTCTTTTATTCGGCAATACGGAAGTTGCTCTTATCAACAGTATTCTGGCCCGCTTCGGAATTGAACCCGTGCGGTGGATGCTGAATAAATCAACAGGCATGTTCCTGATGGTAGTACTGGGAACATGGCGTTATGCTGGAGTTAACATGATTTACTTTATGTCTGGATTACAGGCAATTCCAGTCGAATTATATGAGTCCGCAAGTATTGATGGAGCAGGGGTATTCAGAAAATTTTTCGGCATAACATTACCTTTACTGAAACCTATAGCTATATATGTTCTAACCATAAGTATCTACGGTGGATACGCTATGTTTACCGAGAGTTATGTTTTCTGGAATCAATCCATGCCCGGAGATATCGGCATGACGATTGTACGATACATGTATCAGGAAGGATTACTCCAGAACAGACTTGGTGTTGGTTCGGCAGTCGGGGTTACCCTTCTGGCTATTGTATTTGTGATAAATATAATCCAGCTGCGTTTATTCGGCATGTTCCGCAAGGAGTAGGATAATGAAAACAGCTTACGTCTTGAAAAAAAAGAAACGTGTATCCCCGGGACAAATTATCGCCTTGGCTGGATTCGTTATTCTTGGTTTTATTTTAGTCTTTCCATTGTATTACCTGGTGCTTGCATCATTTCGTCAAACTCAGCTTCTGTTTCGCGAGGGTATGGCTCTGGGGATAAATCTCGAACAAATGACCCTGGAAAATTATGCATATATTTTCAGTGGTGCTTCAAAATACGCTTACTGGTATTTTAACAGTATAGCAATAACCTCGCTCTATGCATTATCCGCGTTGATAGTGTGTTCCGTGGTTGGGTACGGACTCGCGGTTTATGATTTCAAGGGAAGAAACCTTATTTTTGGACTGGTTCTGTTTGTAATGATGATACCCCTCGAGATTCTGATGCTTCCATTGTATCAAATAATTATCAAACTTAAGATGGTCAATACGTATACTGGTGTAATCCTGCCGTATGTAGCTTTTCCTCTGGGAATATTCTTTTTTCGCCAATATGCAATAAGTCTTCCTCGGGACTATCTGGATGCCGGAAGAATAGACGGCTGTACGGAATATGGCCTTTTCTTTCGTATCATGGCACCCCTCATGCTCCCTGCGTATGGAGCTATGGCGATTCTTTTAGCCAGGAAAGAGTGGAATAATTTTGTGTGGCCCCTGGTTGTATTGAGAACAAGTGACAAGTATACCCTTCCCATAGGTCTTGCAAGCCAGATAGACCCATACGGTACGGGATTTCAGGTCCTTCTTCCCGGCGCCGTCCTTGCGATATTGCCGCCTGTACTCGTATTTATTTTTGGGCAGAAATACTTCATATCAGGATTGACTGTCGGAGGTATAAAAGGCTGAGGTTCATCACATTAACAATCTGAGAATTCATTCTATACGGTTAAATCATGCTTTTAAAACCTGATACTAAATGATCTTGAATCAAGGAGACAATTTCATGCTAAACAAAATTATTGTTCAGACAGAGAGTGGAGACCACAAAATTGATAAGAATATCTATGGACATTTCGCTGAGCATCTTGGCCGGTGTATCTACGATGGTATCTGGGTGGGAGAAAAGAGCAGTATCCCCAATATACGCGGAATGAGAAAGGATGTCGTCGAGGCATTGAAGGGCATAAAAGCTCCGGTCCTGCGCTGGCCCGGCGGGTGCTTCGCAGATGAGTATCACTGGAAGGACGGTGTGGGCAGCAGGGAAGAGCGCCGTCCCATGGTAAACAGCAACTGGGGCGGAGTGGTAGAAGACAACCAGTTCGGTACCCACGAATTCTTTGATCTGTGTGAACAGATCGGGGCGGAGCCCTATATCTGCGGTAACGTAGGCAGTGGAACTATCCATGAAATGCAGGAGTGGATCGAGTATATGAACTGGCCCGATTCCACTCCCATGTCGGAAATGAGAATCAGGAATGGAAGAAAAGAACCATTTAATATCAAGTATTTCGGAATCGGGAATGAAAACTGGGGCTGCGGTGGAAAGATGACTCCGGAGTACTATGCGTCAGTCTATAAAAGATATAATACCTTTGTCCGTGACTATAACGGACAAAAAATCTTCAGAATTGCCTGTGGTCCGCGAAACGATGATTATCACTGGACCGATGTCATGATGCGGGACGCCCGGTGCTGCATGGATGGGCTTGCTCTCCATTATTATTCCAGAATGTTTTCCAGTGGAGAAAGTACCACTGAAGAAAGGGGCTCGGCAACCGATTTCCCGGAAGATGAATGGGCTCTCATTCTGAGAAAAGCCCATAATACCGAGGAGCTGGTCCATAGGCATTCGGCCATTATGGATCGCTATGATCCGGAGAAGAGGGTAGCACTGATCGTTGATGAGTGGGGTACGTGGTTCGAAGTAGAACCCGGAACACATCCCCGTTTTCTGTATCAGCAGAATACAATGAGAGATGCTCTCGTTGCTTCAATAAGCCTGAATATTTTCAATGAATACAGTGACCGGGTCAGAATGGCCAATATAGCGCAGACGGTCAATGTGCTGCAGGCCATGGTTCTCACGGACGGTCCAAGAATGCTTCTCACCCCGACCTATCACGTTTTCGATATGTACAAGGGGCACCAGGATGCGACTTCTTTACCTGTTTATACTGAATCGGAACAATACAGCTACGGTGAATACAGTATGGATAAAGTAAGCGCTTCTGCTTCGAGGGCCGATGACGGCAGCATCCTTGTAACCATGAACAACCTTGACACGAAAAAGCCGGCGGAAATAAGGACTGTACTCAGAGGTACCCGGATTAAAAATGTGAGCGGGCGGATCTTGTCCAGCTCATCGATGCATCTGCACAATACCTTTGATGAGCCGGACAGACTCAGCCCCCAAAACTTCGCTGAATTTAAAGCTGAATCTGATGAACTCAAGCTGACGGTTCCGCCGATGTCTGTTGTCGCACTTCGAATAGAATCCTAGTCGGTATGTATATGCCGCCGTGTCCGCACCAGTGACGGGGTAGCCCGGAGCTGGTGCGGCACGGTTTTTTTTATAACTGTGCTTTGAGAGCAGGAATTTGAAAGATTTTGTGTGCTTTACATTTTATAGCTCTGAGTATCATGGAAATTGATTTAAATTACTGATATAATCTGTGCTGAGACGTGAAGAGATGAATAACCGAGAAAATAGAGCCATTATAATAGATCCCAGCGAAGATTTTGATAAAATCAAGGGGCTTGCCTCGAAGATACGCCTGAAGATACTCGAGATCATTGACCAGGGCGCCAAAAACATCAATGAGCTATCCGCTGCTCTGGAGATGCCTCAGTCAACAATCGCGACAAACGTGATGATTCTTGAGGAGGCTGGACTGATTAAAACAGAGCAGATTAAGGGGAAGAAAGGGACACAAAAGATTTGTCACCCGATTTACTCCGAGATAGTGATTGAGTTCGCAAACCTGAAAAGAGAAGTGGAACAGGATAATGTCATTGAAGTTGAAATGCCAATCGGTTTGTATAACCGGTATGAGGTTTCCGCCCCCTGTGGACTTTGCTCGACGGAGAGTATAATCGGTTATCTCGATGTCCCTAACCATTTTCTCAATCCCGAGAGGGTAAAAGCCGGACTGATCTGGTTCGAAAAAGGTTACGTTGAGTACAAGTTTCCCAACAACAGCCTCTACAAGGATACCTCACTCAAGACTCTGGAACTGGTAACAGAACTTTCTTCAGAGGTTCCCGGCACCAACAAGGAATGGCTGTCGGATATCTCCCTGTGGTTGAACGACGTAAAAGTCGGTACCTGGACGTCCCCCGGGGACTATGGTGATAAAAGAGGAAAGCTGACTCCTTCCTGGTGGAAGCTCGAAGGATCACAATATGGTCTGCTCAAAAGCTGGAGGGTTACAAACAACGGTTCTTTTGTTGACGGCTTAAAAATATCTGATGTTAAGATTGCGGATCTTGATCTTTCCGCCCACCACTCCATTACCGTCAAAATCGGTGTCGAAGATGACGCAAAACATGTGGGCGGAATAAATATCTTTGGACGTGGATTCGGCAACTACAATCAGGATATAGTCTTACGTCTCTACTTCTCCTAGTGCCTTGACCGCCTCCCGCTCAATGGACAGACCATTATGATAGCGCCTGAAGAATTCGTTGAATCCCTTTACATCTTCAGGATCCGGTTTGACCGCCTGCCCCAGGCTGTCGGCTATCAGGGAATCGAGAAAATCCGGCAGGCTCGAGGTCTCCCTGCCTTTCAGCATATAGGCCGCAAGCAGAGCCATTCCCCAGGCTCCTCCCTCTCCGGCGGTTTCCGGGAGGCTTACCGGGGTCCCGGTGGCGGCTGCCATGATGCGCTGCCCAACCTCCGGTGTCCTGAAAATCCCTCCGTGGCCGCGAATCTCGTCAACAGCGACCCCCTCTTTTTCGGTAAGAATATTCAGTCCCGTACGCAGGGCGCAGAAGGCGGTAAAAAGCAGGGCGCGCAGCAGGTTCGGCAGGGTAAAACTGCTTTCCGGTCTGCGGACTACAAGGGGACGGCCTTCACTGAACCCGGTTATATGTTCTCCGGAGACATAGCTTATGGCCAGGAGTCCCCCTGCATCGGGGTCTCCCTGCAGCGCCAGGGGCATCAGTTTCCCATAGAGGCTGTCCGCCGATGCATCCATACCCATGACCGAGGCAGCCTGGCCGAGGATTCCCATCCAGGCGTCAAAGTCGCTGGAGCAGTTGTTGGAGTGGGCCATGGCAACGGGTTTTCCGTCGGGAGTCGTCACGATGTCGATCTCCGGATGAACCTCTCTGAGGGGTTTTTCAAGTACGATCATGGCGAATACCGAGGTTCCCGCTGAGACGTTTCCGGTCCTGGGACGTACACTGTTGGTGGCCACCATGCCTGTACCGGCGTCTCCCTCCGGGGGGCAGACGGGTATGCCCGCCTTCAGCCTGCCCGAGGGATCCAGGAGCTCAGCCCCCGACCGGGACAGAGTGCCGGCCTTTTCCCCGGCCATCAGAACTTTCGGCAGAATGTCTCTGAGCTTCCACGGATAGTTTTTTTCAGCCACCAGGCGATCGAATTTCTCTATCCTGGCCTTGTCATAGTCCAGGGTTTCGGGGTCGATGGGAAACATCCCTGAGCCTTCGCCGATGCCCGTGACCCGTTCTCCCGTCAGCTTCCAGTGGACGTAGCCCGCCAGGGTGGTGAGGTAGTCGATCTCTTTAACGTGTTCTTCCTTGTTCAGGATCGCCTGGTACAGATGGGCGATGCTCCACCGCTGGGGAATGGCGAAACCGAAGAGCTTCGTGAGCTCTTGAGCAGCTTTTCCGGTTATGTTGTTGCGCCAGGTACGAAAGGGAGTAAGAAGTTCACCGTTTTTATCCAGGGCTACATATCCGTGCATCATGCCGCTGAAACCTCCGGCGCTGAAGGTTTCCAGTTCCAGGGCATAGCGTTTTTTGACATCCTCCGTCAGATCGGCATAGCAGCCGGCGATTCCCCGCCAGACCTCGTCCATGTCGTAGGTCCAGACACCCTTCTCAAACCTGTTCTCCCAGCCGTAGGAGCCGCCGGCAAGGGGAGATCCCTCCGGACTTATAAGACTGGCCTTGATTCGGGTGGAACCGAGTTCCATTCCCAGTATTGCTTTTCCGCTCCTGATTATCTGTGCCATGTTCTGCATGGATTCAGTGTTCATTTCTTCCCCCTTCCTTCTGTGGGACCTCTGCTTACAGACCTTTGAGCCCGTAATAGGCTTCGTTCCAGCGGAGTTCCTGTCGAAAACTGCGCAGATCAGTGTTTTCGTCGATAAGTACCATCTCGATCCCGGCCATGGCAGCGAAATCCTCCAGGTGCTCCACACTGACTGCGGGACTGTAGGCGGTGTGATGGGCCCCTCCGGCGTGTATCCAGGCGGCAGCCGCGGTTTTAAGGTCCGGCAGGGGTTTCCACAGGACCCGGGCTACCGGCAGCCGGGGCAGATCATCATCAGCGGTGACTGTTTCAACAGGATTGACCAGGAGGCGGAAGCGGTTCCCCATATCTATGATACTGGCGTTCACCGCCGGTCCGGGGTTTGTGTTGAACACCAGCCGGGCGGGGTCGTCTTTGCCGCCGATTCCCAGGGGGTGGACCTCCAGGGATGGCTTGTCCGCAGCGATGGATGAGCAGACCTCAAGCATATGGGCGCCCAGGACCCGTTCCTTGCCGGGTTCCAGGTGATAGGTGTAATCCTCCATAAAGCTGACTCCCCCGGGGCTTCCGAGGGCCATAACCTTCAGGCTGCGGACCAGGGCGGAGGTTTTCCAGTCCCCCTCCGCGCCGAAACCGTAACCCGATTCCATCAGTCGCTGTACAGCCAGGCCCGGCAGCTGTTTCATGCCGTAGAGATCCTCGAAGGTCGTGGTAAAGGCGGAGAATCCTCCTTCCTCCAGAAAGGCCCGCATCCCCAGTTCGATCCGGGCTGATTCCCGTACCTTGTCGGATTTTTCGGCTCCGGGACCCATTCTGTAGCTGTTTGCATATTCGTCAACCAGAGAGGCGATTTCTCCGTCCCCCACGGCCTGTATATGCTCTACCAGTTCTCCAACCCCGTATCCGTTGACGGAATAACCGAAGCGGATCTGGGCTTCAACCTTGTCACCTTCGGTTACCGCGACCTCCCGCATGTTATCGCCGAAACGGGCTATCTTCATGTGCCTGGAGTCGTACCAGGCGAGGGCAGCTCCCAGCCAGATGTCGAGTTTTTTCATGACCTCGGGGTCCTGCCAGTGTCCGACGATTACCTTGCGCTCGATACGCAGGCGGCTTCCGATGAAACCGAACTCCCTGCCGCCGTGGGCGGACTGATGCAGGTTCATGAAGTCCATATCGATCTGTGCCCAGGGGATGTCCCGGCCGAACTGGGTATGGAGATGCACAAAGGGTTTTTTGAGTCCCGAAAGACCGGCAATCCACATCTTTGCCGGCGAGAAGGTGTGCATCCAGGTAATGAGACCCACGCATTTTTCGCTTGCATCGGCCTCAATACATACCTTTGCCACCTCCTCCGCGGTTGTGGCCAGCGTTTTATATACAATCTTCAGGGGAAGTTTTGTGGCTTCCGCAAGTCCCGCGGCAATCTTCCTCGAATCCGATGCCACCTGCTTCAGGGTCTCTTCTCCGTACAGGTGCTGGCTTCCGGTGACAAACCATACTTCCAGCTGTTTAAAATCGTCTTTCTTCAGCATTTTAAGTTCCTCTCTTTGTTTTATGTCATGCCTGCCCATAGTAGGCGTCTTTACCGTGCTTGCGGTCATAGTGCTTTCGTTTCAGGGATTCCTTCAGCCTGGGAGTGCCCGGGCGCAGTATCCGTGTCAGCCAGGCCATTTTGGCGATCTCTTCCAGCACCGCCGCGTTATACACGCTTTTCCAGGCACTCTTTCCCCAGGCAAAGGGCCCGTGGCAGGCCACGAGTACCATCTCGATCTCCAGGGGATTCAACCCCCTGAAGGCCTGGACTATCTGATTTCCCGTTTCGATTTCGTAGTTGTTCCTGATGGCCTCGTCCCGCATAACCTCCGTGCAGGGAATGTCCTCCGTCAGGTGGTCCGCATGGGTGGTGCCGTAAATCGGAACTGCTTCGCAGGCCTGGGCCCATGCGACCCCGTAGGGACTGTGGGTGTGGGTAATACCCAGGACTCCGGAAAACTCACGGTAGAGGACTGCGTGGGTCGGGGTATCCGAGGAGGGGCGGAGGTCTCCTTCAACCACCTTACCGTCAAGGTCAACCAGAACCATGGCCTGTGGGCTCAGTTCCGCATAGGGAACTCCCGAGGGCTTTATGGCGAATACGCCGGCTTCAGGATCAAAGGCGCTGGCGTTTCCGAAGGTATAGATGGCAAGCTTCTGCTTCTCGATCTCCATGTTGGCCTCGTAGGCCTCACGTCTCAGTTCTGTAAATTTCATGATTAAACAATCTCCCTGATGTCGTTAAAGGGTTCAAAGGTTGTGTAGTAATGGATATTCTCAGCGGTCAGTATGTCTATGGGCATGACCACGTGATGCTCCGCAACGGGTTGCCGGTTCAAGGCGCGGAAGAGGGTCTGGATTCCAAGGTAGCCCTGGGTCTCCGGTCTCTGGCTTATCAGAAAATCTATTATCCCCCGTTCCAGATACTCCCGGTTCCTGGGAATCAGGTCGTAGCCAATGAGGGCAATATCGGTTCTGCCGTGTTGCGAAAGGTATTCAGCGACCCGGTGAACAGATGCGTTGGCCACGAAAAAACCGCCTATTGCGGGATTCCGTGAAAAAAGGGAGTCCAGAAAGGCAAAACAGGTATCTTTCGAGTCCAGGTGGACCTCCTCCAGGACCGGCGGCTTTTTGTCCTTCGGATAGTAGGAGCGGAAGCCTTCTTCCCGGCCTCGGATATGGTCGTCCAGGTTGACGGCCTGAATTATAACCGTCTCCATTTCCGGCGGAACAAGCATGCGCATCAGTTTTGCCGCCAGGCGGCCGCTCATGCGGGGATCCTGTCCTATGTAAGTGAGCTTGTGCATTTCCGGCAGGTCAGAATCGAAGCAGCAGAGGGGAAGATCCTCGGGCAGTTTTCGGACGAACTCTTCGGCAGGCTCCGGAAGGATAGGAGCAAGCAGGATGCCGTCGGGTGTGTCCGTCAGCAGTTCCTCAGCGGCTGTGCGGAATGAATCCGGGCTGAAGCGGTCGAAGCAGTGGAACAGCAGCTCCAGGGAGAAGGCGGAGAGCTCTTCAGCCGCGGTCTGCATGCCCCGGTGGGGAAGCTGCCAGAAGCCGGAGTCCTGGTCCGGTCCGGGGGTAAGTACGCCGATACGATAATTCCGTGACTGGGCCAGGTTACTGGCAAAGAGGTTCGGTTTAAAGCCCGTATCCCTGATTATTCCCAGTATCCTGCTTTTTGTGGCCTCCGCTACCCGCCCGCGATTGTGGAGTACCCGGTCCACCGTTCCGATGGAAACCCCGGCGAGTCGTGCTATATCCTTGATGGTTACAGTATCGGCCACCGGGAAATACCTGTCACTTTCGCCTGCGTTAACGTACACATGATTTGTATCATAGCAGTAAGCAGGGGTGAAGTCAATAAAAAAGGCGAGACCTGTACGGCCTCGCCTGAGTGCTGTTTCCTGTTGCTGATACAGCCTTTGAGTTTCTACCACCTGCTGCGGGGAGCGCGGGGATCACTGTACCCGTAACCGGGACCTCCCATCATGCCGCCTCTCCCGCCTCTGCCGCCGCGGGGGCCCCAGGCGCGGTCATCCCAGCAGGGACCGTAGGCATAGCGGCCTCCGGGACCGGGGCGGTCGATTTCGTACTCATTCCCGTCGATGACTGCCCTGGTAACGGCAATAACGGAACTGCCGGGTGCGGCAAAGCGTCCGTACCCCTGGTGTATGTATCCCTCCAGGGTGATTTCCTGACCATCGGTGATTTCGATATCATCCGCCGCCCAGGGTGGGACCATGACATAATATTCTTTGCCATCGGCTGTCAGCACCGGCGGAAAGGATGTGATTGAGATCGTCCCGGTAAGGGTCGCGGTTTCCGCGGGCTCAAAGCGGCCGGGGGCTTCCTGGGTGCCCTCGGCGATGACGGCAGCGCTCAAGGCTGCGGCAATAAAAAGAACAAGACCAATGCGTTTCATATATCCTCCTGATATCGGCTGCCTGGTGCAGCCCTTTTGTTTACATGCCTATAGTAGAGGCAAATTATGAAGGAGTTATGAAGCAATTCCGTTTATTTTATGATTCCGCCATTTTACCCCGAGGTGCTGTCTGCACCGCTGCAAATTTGCTACACTCAGTTCAATCGGTGCAGGGGTCATCAGCTGATCCGTGAAAACGATAAACGAAAGGAGCTGTGCGGAATGGCGTATCGAGTCGAACACGATTCCATGGGAGATATTCAGGTAGAGGATTCCCGTTACTGGGGATCTCAGACCCAGCGTTCCCTGGAGAACTTCCCTATCGGAGGAGAGAGGTTTTCTGACGATTTTATCCGGGCCTATGGATGTCTCAAAAAAGCCTGTGTACTGGCGAACGCCCCCTCGGCAGTCTGGAAAAAGGAGAAGCTTGAGGCTCTTCTTGCCGCCTGTGACGAGGTTATCGCAGGGAAACTGAAGGAGCATTTTCCCCTGGTGGTCTGGCAGACAGGCAGCGGTACCCAGACCAATATGAACCTGAACGAGGTTATCGCAAACCGGGCAGCGGAACTGCTTGGAGGCAAAAAAGGACAGAAGGAACTGGTGCATCCCAACGACGATGTAAACCGTTCCCAGTCCTCCAACGATACCTTTCCGGCGGCCATGCATATTGCCGCGGTCTCCATGGTCAGAGACCGTCTGCTCCCCGCCGTCGAGCTTCTCGCTTCGGAGCTGGAGGCAAAAGCCCGGATCTGGGCCCGGCTGATCAAGGTCGGCAGGACCCATCTGCAGGATGCCGTTCCCCTGAGCCTGGGGCAGGAGTTCTCCGCTTACGTGGCGCAGCTCCGTCAGGCGGCACGCCGCATCGACCTGGCTGCCGAGGAGCTGCTGGAACTCCCCATCGGCGGGACCGCCGTGGGGACCGGACTGAATGCTCCTGCCGGTTTTGACGATGCAGTCTGCGGGGAACTCGAGAAAATCACCGGAGAAAGATATACCAGTGCGCCCAACAAGTTCGCCCTCCTCGCGGCACATGACGGCATGGCGGGACTCTCCGGAGCCCTTTCCACGCTGGCCGCAGCACTCATGAAGATTGCCAACGATATCCGCTGGCTCGGCTCGGGGCCCCGCTGCGGTATCGGAGAGCTGATCCTTCCGGAAAACGAGCCGGGGAGTTCCATAATGCCGGGCAAGGTGAATCCCACCCAGAACGAGGCCCTTACCATGGTATGCGCCCAGGTAATGGGAAACCACAGTACCGTCGCCTTCGCCTGTTCCCAGGGTAATTTTGAACTGAACGTGTTCAAGCCGGTTATTATACACAACCTGCTTCAGTCGATCCGGCTGCTTTCCGACGGCATGGAGAGTTTCCGGCTGCGCTGTGTGGCAGGAATCGATGTAAACAGGGAAAAGCTGGCTGAGTACCTTGAGCGTACCCTCATGGTAGTTACGGCTCTGAATCCCCATATCGGCTATGACAAGTCCGCGGCAATAGCCAAGAAAGCCTACACCGAGAACATCACCCTCAAGGAGGCCGGAATCAGCCTGGGCTTTCTCTCCTCCGAAGAATACGACCGCTGGGTTGTCCCAGAACGGATGGTGTAAACAACAGCCATGCACATAATGCTCGGGCAGATCTTCGCTCTGCTGACCGCGGCCTGCTGGGCCCACAACTCCATTGTCTATTCCGAAGCCGGAAAAAGGGTCGGCTCCAGAGCGGTGACCCATGTCAGGCTCTGGATAGCCCTGCCGGCAATGCTGGCGGTCCATTTTATTGTTCTCGGCAGATTCTTTCCCGCGGGATTCCAGTTCTCCGTCTACCTCTATCTGCTCCTGTCAGGATTTTTCGGTTTCTTTATCGCGGACCTGCTGATTTTCAAGGCCTTTGTGGATGCAGGGCCCCGGGAAACCCTGGTAATAATGACCCTGTCCCCGATTTTTGCAGCCCTCTTTTCGTGGGTGGTACTGGGGGAGGTTCTCAGCCCTTTACAGATCCTGGGAATACTGGCTACCGTCGGCGGGGTCATCTGGGTCATTCTGGAAGAAGGGGCCCGGGGCAGGGGGGTTAAAAGCCCGGAGGCCTCCAGAAAACGGGTGGGCGCCCTCTTCGCCCTGGGAGGAGCTTTTACCCAGGCATTGGGGATGATGCTGGCCAAGGCGGGGCTGGTCTCGGGACTGCACCCGGTAAGCGCTAATCTTCTGCGTCTGGCGGCGGGCCTGGCGGGACTTATACTGTATGCCCTGATCAGGGGCTCCTTTGTGCGGGATTTTGCCGCCATGAAGGACCGTACGGCCCTGGGACTGACTGCAAGCGGGGCTCTGATAGGTCCGGTTCTCGGGATTGTGCTCTCCCTTTATGCCCTCTCGTGGGCACCGGTGGGAATTGTCACAGCCCTCATGCAGACCTCCCCCATACTGCTGCTCCCCCTGGACCATTATGTGTTTAAAAAGCGGGTCACCCCCGGGGCTCTTGCGGGTACCCTGGTTGCCGTAGGGGGGACGATCCTGCTTTTCAGTCTGTGAGTGCTCCGTCTAGAGAATCTGGTTGAATTCCACCCTCTCATTGTCCGGACCGAGAATCATGAAGTAGCGTATGCCCTTTGCATGAAGGGGGAGTTCGTTGATGCCCTCCACAATTTTAAAGCCGGCTTCCTGAACCGCCTTATGGGCGGTATCGATGTCCTGTACGTCCAGGGCGATGTGATCGATGGTTCCGGTAGAACGGTCGTTTGCGACACCGGCAGCGGGTTGATAGAGTTCGAGGCGGAAAGCCTTCATATCAAGAAAAGCTACCTGTGTGGTTGCGCCATTTTCATCAAATTCATGCCTGCGGAATACGGAAAATCCCAATCTTCGATAGAAAGCGATGGATGCTTCGATGTCCCTTACAGGAAGTCCCAGATGCTGAAATCCGCTTATGGTGTCGCTGAGCGTACTCATTAACAAGCTCCTCTCGGTATTTCTACTTTAATTCCTCCAGCACATGGAGCAGTACCCCGCCGCTTCGGATAAAATCGGCTTCCACGGAGGAGTAGATCTGCAGTGCCGCCTTGAATCGGGTGGTTTTCCCTTCCGGGCTCACGGCGGTTACCTCCGCAACAGTCCCCGGTGCAAAATCCCCCAGATCTCTTATGGCGCAGGTCTCAAAACCCGTAAGTCCCAGAGAGGCTATGGTATCTCCGCCAGTAAAGGTAAGGGGAAGAACCCCCATCCCCACAAGATTGCTGCGGTGAATGCGTTCAAAGCTCTCTGCGATTACTGCCCGTACCCCCTGGAGTCGCGGCCCCTTGGCGGCCCAGTCCCTGGAAGACCCCGTGCCGTACTCCTTACCGGCGAGGATAATCAGAGGCGTTCCCGCCGCGGCATACTCCATTGCGGCGTCGTAGATAAACTCGATTTCCCCCTTGGGGGATCGGCGGGTGTATCCGCCGGTTTTCTCCGGTACAAGCTGGTTTTTTATGCGGATGTTGCCGAAGGTCCCACGCATCATGACCTCGTGGTTTCCCCGGCGGGAGCCGTAAGAGTTAAAGTCCTTCCGGGGTATTCCCTTCTCCTGGAGATAGCGTCCCGCGGGATAGTCCGCGGCAATGGTTCCTGCCGGAGAGATGTGGTCGGTGGTTATGGAATCGCCGAAGACCCCCAGCGCCCGGGCGTTTTCCAGTATTCCGGGATCCCCTTCGGGGCTGTCGAAAAAGAGGTCCGGCTCCCGGATGTAGGTTGATTCCGGATCCCAGGGAAAGAGTTCGCTGCTGGTGACCTTCAGGGAGCGCCACGTATCATCCCCTTTGAAGACCTCAGTGTAGCGTTTAACGTAATCTTCCCCCTTAAGGGCTGAACTGAGTACCGATTCAATCTCCCCGGAGGAGGGCCAGATCTCTTTCAGAAAAACCTCGTTACCTTCCGCATCTTTTCCGATGGGCTCATTCATTATGTCGACGTCTACCCGCCCCGCCAGGGCATAGGCTACAACATAGAGGGGAGAACCGAGAAAGTTGAACCGGACCTTCTGATGGATCCGGGCTTCAAAATTCCGGTTTCCCGAGCTGACCGAAGCGGTCAAAAGGCCATCGTTGTCCACGGCCTCCGTAATGTAGTCGGGAAGGGGTCCTGAATTTCCAATACAGGTTGCACAGCCGAAGGCGCTCAGGGTAAATCCGATGCCCTCCAGTTCTTCAACGAGATTGGCCCTTTCAAGATAGTCGAGAACGACCTGGGACCCGGGAGCGAGGGAGGTCTTTACCCAGGCCGGGGGCTTGAGTCCCCGGGCCCGGGCTTTTTTCGCCAGAAGTCCTGCACCCACCATTACAAAGGGGTTCGAGGTATTGGTGCAGGAGGTAATCGAGGCGATTGCCACCGCTCCCTGGGGAATCTGTACTTCGCTTCCGTTTACCCGTACCGAAACGGCCTTTCCCGCGGAGCCCGGCGCGTTTTTTTCAAGCTCGGCGCCGAATACTTTGGGCAGATCCGAGACATCTATGCGGTCCTGGGGGCGATAGGGCCCTGCAAGGGAGGGGCGTACGCTGCCGAGGTCGAGGTGAAGAACCTTGTTGTAGAGGGGTTCAGAATCAGGAGAGAAGAACATACCCGTCTCTTTGAGGTAGGCCTCGCTTAAAACAGCCGCCTCTTCTCTGCCGGTTTCTTTGAGATAACGGATTGTTTTCTCATCCACCGGGAAAAATCCCATGGTGGCGCCGTACTCGGGGCTCATGTTTGCCACCGTAGCCCGGTCGGGCAGAGGCAGGGCGCTCATTCCGGGACCGAAGTATTCAACGAATTTACCGACAACTCCCTCTTTCCGCAGCATCTCCGTAAGGGTCAGGACCAGGTCGGAGGCGCTTACTCCCGCGGGCAGCTTGCCGGTGAGTTTTACACCGATAACCTCGGGGACCGGCATTACGTAGGCCTGTCCCAAAAGAACGGCCTCCGCTTCGATGCCCCCTACGCCCCAGCCCATGATTCCGAGACCGTCAATCATGGTGGTGTGGGAGTCCGTACCGATAACGGTATCAGGAATCAGCGTCGGTGTACCGCCTTCGTCGTTTTCCCGGACAATCCTGCCCAGGTTCTCGAAATTGATCTGGTGGCATATGCCGGAGTTGGGAGGAACAACCCGGAAGTTGTCCATGCTCTCCGCGGCCCATTTTAACAGGCGATAGCGTTCGCTGTTGCGGGTGTATTCCATTTCCACATTCTTCTGCAGGGCGTTTTTTCCCTGCCAGAAGTCGATCTGCACCGAGTGGTCGATAACCAGATCAACCGGAATAAGAGGGTTTATTTTCCTGGGGTCTCCGCCCCGGGCGACCATGGCATTCCGCATGGCGGCAAGGTCGACAACCGCAGGCACGCCGGTAAAGTCCTGCATCAGGACCCTGGCGGGATAATAGGGAATATCCTGTCCCGGTTTGCTCCGGTAGGCCAGCACCTTCTGTATGTCTCCGGCGGAAGCCTTTCCCAGCTTCTCTTTCCGCAGAACGTTCTCCAGAAGTATGCGGATGGAGTAGGGGAGGGACTCGTGTCCCTCCGTAATATCAGCCCTGGATACATCAAAAATTCGATATGTTTTTCCGTCTACTGTAAGGTTTCGTTCAGTCATTGCCATTAGCCTTCCCTTATCTGGTTGTAGCGGTAAAAGTATAAAGGAAGAAGCTGAAAATAAACAGGGGGAAGGCTTTGGCTTTGCTGTCAAGTCCGGAGAAGGTCCCTGATATGTACCGGTTTTCCCGTGGCAAAGGACCTGTTGGCCGCAATCCCCACCATTATGGAATTGACTCCGTCCTCCAGTCCGGCGGCTGTTTTTAAGGGGTCCTCCCTGCCTGGTTTAAACACGTCCTCCAGCAGAAGACCGTCACCGCCGCCGTGCCCCCCCTTGCCTTCGGTCCAGGTAATGGCTTCCCGTTCGCCCCAGATCTGCTGCAGGCTTATGGATGCCTCGCTCTCGCCGCTTCTGCCGGTTACCGCCCCGTCTTCCCTCATGTTGTAGTCCGGATCGTTCTGGTCAATGGTGGAGCCCGATACGTAGGGCCGCTCGACAATCCGTACCTCGATGCGTCCCTTTGTTCCGTTGAAGCTGACATTGTAGCCTTCCATGGGACAGAAGGCGTTCAGGGAGTAGGTCATAACCGCCTTGTTCCGGTATTTGACCATGACGCTCATGCTGTCCTCGATGGAGATATTGTGACCGAAAACCGACTGGTCCCGTATGTAACCGTCCTCGTGTTCCGCCTCCAGATAGAGGCCCTTCATCAGCTCATTTCCCGACATGTCCAGGGCAAAGGGATCCACGGCAGCTACCGGATTCTCCCTGCATCGTTCATAGAACTCCGTTACCCCCCGCTGTTCGGCGTTTTCTCGTCCATAAAAGGCCAGGCGGCCCATGGCGAAAACGCTTTCCGCCTCGCTGTCCAGCCACCAGTTGACCAGGTCGAAGTGGTGAGTGGATTTGTGGACCATGAGGCCGCCGGAGTTGTTCTTGTCCCGATGCCAGCGCCGGAAGTAGTCGGCGCCGTGCCGGGTATCCAGCATCCACTCGAAGTGGACGGAAACCACATCGCCGATGGCACCGGAGTTGATCAGCTCCTTGATGCGGGTATTCCGGGGACTGTATCGGTAATTGAAGGTAACGCTTATCTTTTTGCTGTATTTTTCCCTGGCATCAAGGATGGCCCGGCATTTTTCGTCGTCCGTTGTGAGGGGTTTCTCGGTAACCACGTCGCAGCCCAGCTCCATGGCGGCGATTATGTAGCGGTGATGGGTCCGGTCCCAGGTGAGGACAATCACCGTATCGGGTTTTTCCTCCTGTACCATCCGACGGAACTCCTCCGCCCTGTAGGTGGGGACCGGCGCATGCCTGAACTTTTCGCGGAGCCTCCGGTTCATAAAATCCATGCGGGTCTGATTGATGTCGCAAAAAGCGACCAGTTCGGCGGTATCGCTGAAATTCCCGGCAATGGCGTCTATGTACATCCGGCTGCGGCTTCCGGTGCCCACAAGGGCGTATCGTTTTCTGTTCATACTGTCTCCTTTACTATTCCCGCGTTATTGTAGAGGAGCTGTCCTTTGACCGCTGTGCCCGATCAATGATAAACTGTGCAGAATCGCTCATGATTGTTTATTGCAACAAAGGATTGAGACAGTACGATTCCTATCCGGAACGGGTCCGAAGGCGGAGGGTCTGGGAGTTCCAGGCGGTGCTGAGGGGTAAAATCCGTCCCCTGTTTGCCTCGGGAGCGGAAGAAGCCTCCTCGGATACCCTCTGGGTATTCGGGCCGGATAATCTCCACGGCTGGAGGGGCAGCGGCAGGAACGATGAGGCGGAGATTGCCGTCTTTCACTACGATATCGTTCCCAGGGAGCTGGAGCAGTACTGCCGCAGGGACGGCTGGATTTCAGTCCCCCTGGAAAATGACGAGCCGTCATGGCTCCGGGAGAACGTCAGTCAGGCCTGGGAGCACTTTTTTAATCCCCTCAAAATAACACCGGTCTATTTCCAGCATCTGCTTCTGGAGCTGAGCCTCTTTGTTCTGGGTAAAGCTGAGGATTTCCTGCTCCCCGATGAACGGCCTCAAGCTGCGAGAATTGTCGCCAGGGCCAGGAGCATCTATGATTCCCGGATGGAGTACGGCATCGGTACGGAACAGGTCGCCCGGGAGAGCGGTGTAAGCGTCAGTCACCTGCGGCGTCTGTTTCAGCAGCAGGAAGGAAAAAGTCCCGCTGCGGTTTTCACGGAGATGAGGGTACAACGGGCCCTGGAACTCCTGGTCCGGACCAATATACCCGTAACCGAAATAGCCCTGACCTGCGGGTTTTCTTCCCATAGCGCCTTCAGCCGTACCTTTCACCGGCAGACCGGCTTGAGCCCCCGGCAGGCCCGGAAGGAGGGCGCCAAAAAAACCCTCAAGGGCGAAGTAAACTAATCCAGCCTGCAGGTGGACCCGTACTTGTCAAAATCAATCCAGTCGATGCCCAGGGGTGAGGGAGGAAGCGCTCCCCGTTTATACATCCCCGGAGTCTCCTGCTGCAGGGTGGGGGTAAATTTTTCCCAGGAGAGTTCCGTTTCTTCCGCACTGACAAAAAGCGTCCGGTCACCCCGGATGGCATCGAGCAGGAGCCTCTGGTAGGCTTCGGGGATCTCGGCATCCAGAAAACTCGAGGAATAACAGAAGGTCATGTTGGTTGAGCTGATCCTTCCGCTGCCTCCGGGTTCCCTGGCGATAAAATCCATTACAATCCCGGCATCGGGCTGAATATTGAAGATAATCTGGTTGGGCGGAATCTGCCCCTCGGTGTTATAGAGCAGATGGGGACCCGGCTTGAAGCGGATCCCTATTTCCGTACCCTTTCGATGGACCGCTTTACCGGTCCGGACGTAAATGGGAATTCCGGTCCACCGATAGTTGTTTATCGTCATCTCAAGCTCGGCATAGGTTTCGGTTTTTGAATCCTCCGGAACACCCTTCTCGTCATGGTATCCCCGGTACTGCATCTTGGCCCAGCGTTTGACCTCCAGGGCTTTGAGAATCTGCATCTTCTGTATCCGGATCTCCTCCGCTTCGAGGTTTATGGGGGCTTCCATGGTCAGGAGGGACAGAAGCTGCATCAGGTGGTTCTGTACCATGTCGCGAATAATACCGGCTCCGTCAAAGTAGGCACCCCGGTCTTCCACGCCGATATCCTCCAGGGCGTTGATCTGGATCGATTCTATATACCGGGAGTTCCATATGGGATAAAAAACAGCGTTGGCAAAGCGGAATACCAGAATATTCTGGACCGCCTCCTTGGCAAGGTAATGGTCGATCCGGAAGATCTGGAGTTCGTGGAAGTAGCGCTGAAGATCGGCGTTGAGCTTCCGGGCACTCTCCAGGTCGTAGCCGAAGGGTTTTTCTATGATCAGGGTCGTCTCGTCCCTGAATCCCTCGCGGTGGAGCTCCGCTGCTGTATGAGCGTACACCCTTGGGGGAAGGGAGAAGAAAATAATAACCCGCCTGAATTCCCGGAGGGAAAAGATAAAGTCCCGTATGCCCTCGGTGCCCTGGTGGTAGTAAAGGAGCTTGCTGAACTCTTTATCCCGGTTGAAATGAGCGCGGAACTCCTCGTGGCTGAAGGGGGTCCGCCCAGAGCCAATTACCCGGCAGGTGTCATCGATCTCCTTCTTCTGAAAAAGACGCTCTAATGCAGGAATGAGCTTGCGCTTTGCAAGGTCTCCAGAGGCTCCCAGTATGATTATGGCTGAATCTGAAACGGGCATAGGTAATCACTCTCCTGTAGAGATGTCTATAAGATAGAAAGAAGAGGCAATACTGGCAAGGGGTGGATAAGGTATAAAGGGGAAAGGTCATAGAGCCCGCCGGAACGAGGTACGTTGATTCAGATTGAAGTGCAGCATGTACCCCGGAAGAGGAGCTGAAGGTGCGCAAGCTGCTCCGGCAAGCTCCCTGACTTCCGGCAGTATAGGTGAATTGTAAAAAAACATCAAGAGTAAATAGAGAAAATTTATAAATCGCTTAAAACCCCTGTTCAGGCAAGGATGTGATAATAGATCCCCAGGTAAAAGAAAATCGAACCGGCCAGAACAAAGAGGTGCCATATTCCATGATGATAGGGAAGCCGCTTCTGGGCATAGAACGCGACGCCTATCGTGTAACTCAAGCCCCCGGCCAGGGCCCAGAAAAGGAATTCCCGGGGAATTCGCGTCACCACCGGCTGCCAGAAGAAGACGATAAGCCAGCCCATGGCCAGGTAGACCGCTACATGGAAGATTTTGAATCGGTTCCAGAAGAGCAGCTTTATTACAAAACCGACAGCTACTATTGCCCAGAGAATGGTTAAAATGACGGGGCCTTCGGGCTCCCAGATCCGAAAAGCAACCGGGGTATAGGTACCGGCTATAAGGAGGTAGATGGCCAGGTGATCAAAGATGCGTCCAATGCGCTTTGCTGTGTCCTGTTTTACCCAGTGATACACGGCGGAGGAACCGTAGAGGACCAGCATGGAGAGGGAGTAGGCCGAAGCGCTGAAGATCATCCAGGGGCGACCCCCCTCAATGGCCCGCATAACGAGGGGTACTGTACCGATAAAGGCAAGAATGAAACCTGCAAGATGGGTAAGGGCGTTAATTTTTTCGTCCCGGGGGGACTGGTCTGATTTCAAGGGAATTCTGCTTGTAAGCCAGCGATGAAATCTGCCGGCATCTTCGTGATTATTCATTGTCTCTATGCTACACGGATACGGCAATCAGTACAATTGCCTGTGTTAAATGATGCTCCCGTCGTCCAATTCTGTTGCAATTCCGGGCCTTCCGGATATACCCTTAAGGTATGAAACAGTCTGTAAACCTGACAAAAACAAAGATTATCGGGACCATCGGACCTGCGTCCAACAGTGTTCCGGTGCTGGAAAAAATGATTGAAGCGGGACTCGATATCGTGAGACTGAATTTCTCCCATGGCGATCATGAGTTTCACGCCCAGGCTGTGGAGAACGTGCAGGCCGCGGTCGCCTCTACCGGACGTCCCGTGGCGATCCTTGCCGATCTCTGCGGTCCGAAGATCAGGCTGGGGGACCTGGAAGCGGATATCCCGGTCACTGCCGGAGATGATCTTGTTATTACAACCGAAAAATTCGTCGGTGTTCCCGGCAGGGTCCCCACCGCCTATAAAAGACTGGCGGAGGATGTAAACCCCGGAGATACTATTCTGATTGACGACGGGCTCATCCGGCTGGAGGTCCGCTCAACCTCGGGGAGCGACGTCCACTGCAAGGTGAAGAACTCCGGGGTTCTGAAGTCACGCAAGGGCATCAATCTTCCGGGCGTAAAGGTAAGCGCCTCCTCGATTTCTGAAAAGGACAAGAACGACCTGGAGTTTATAATCAGCCAGCCCATAGACTTTGTGGCCCTCTCTTTTGTCCGCAGCCGGGACGATATAAAGGAGCTCCGCTGGCTGCTGAAAGACCGGGGAAAACTGCTACCCATAATTGCCAAGATCGAAAAACCGGAAGCCGTGGCGGATATTGACGGTATCGTCGCTGAAGCCGACGTGATCATGGTTGCCCGGGGCGACCTGGGGGTGGAGATGCCCACCCAGGACGTACCCCTTCTGCAGAAGATGATTATCGAAAAGTGCAACATGCACAACACTCCGGTCATAACCGCGACCCAGATGCTGGAATCGATGATAACGAATCCCAGGCCGACCAGGGCTGAGGCCAGTGATGTTGCCAACGCTGTATTTGACGGTACCGATGCGGTCATGCTCTCCGCGGAGACCTCCGTGGGAATCAGCCCTGTGGATTCGGTGGGAATAATGGACCAGATAGTCTCCGCCGCTGAAAGCAGGCCGGAGCTTCTTAAAAAGTCGTCTTTCCTGAAAAAGGACCATGTTCTCAGCGATGCGGAGAACATCTGCCGGGCGGCCTGTATCATGGCGGAAGAAGCCCATGCTTCGGCGATTATCGCCATTACCAAGAGAGGGAGAACCGCCCGGATGCTCTCCAAGTACAGGATCTCCCTGCCCATCATTGCCTTCACGGAAACAGAGGAGACCCTGCGCTACATGAAAATACTCTGGGGCGTACAGGGCGAAATCATGGACAATGTGGGTGAGACCGATGCCACCCTCCAGAAGGCGCGAAAACTGGCCCTCGATCTGGGACATGTAAAGCGGGGTGACAAGGTTGTCTATGTAGCGGGGATACCCCTCATCGAGAGTCCCAGCGCCAACATGCTGAAAACCGAAACGGTATAAGCGTGTCGCCCAGGCTGACGATCATCGCCCCCCACGAGGAGGGGGGCACCCTGATCAGCTGGCTTTCAGGACGTTTCACCTACCGTGATCCTTCCGGATGGGAGACGGAGATACGGGACCGTCGGATACTGGTCGACGGAATGCCCGCCGAGGGTTCACTGGAGTTGCGCCGCGGCATGATCGTCAGCTACGAACCCCCGGCAATTCCGGAACCGGAAGTAAACAGGGCGTATCGGATTCTACTGGAGGACCCTGATTTTCTGGTGGTCAACAAACCCCCGGACCTGCCGGTCCATCCCGGGGGGATCTATCTGAATAATACCCTGCAGAGCATGCTGGCGGCGGAATACGGCCAGGTCTATCTGATAAGCCGCCTCGATCGGGAGACCTCCGGTCTTATGCTGGTCGCCTTGAACCCGGAAAGTGCCGATTACCTCTATCGCCGGCAGCGGGAGCGCCGGATTTACAAGGAGTACCTTTGTCTTGTACACGGGAGTTTTCCGGACTACCTGGATGCCACAGGCTGGCTGGTGAAATCCGGCACGAGCGCTGTGAGGAAAAAACGAACCTTTCTCCCGGATTCCGCAGCGGAAGATCCCGGTGATGCCGGAAGCCCCGGAAGAAGCTACTGCCGTACCGAGTTCTTCTGCGAAGCCGTAAAAGATGGATTCTCCCTGCTGCGCTGCAGGCTCCATACCGGCAAGACTCACCAGATCCGGGCAAGTCTCTGTTCCCTTGGATTCCCTGTGGCGGGGGATAAAATCTATGGCCTCGATGAGACGATGTTTCTTCGCTTTATCAAGGGCGTGCTGGATGACAGGGACCGGCGCCGCCTGATTCTGCCGCATCAGGCGCTTTTCAGCCGGCGACTTGTTTTTACTCCCCGGTCATCAGCGGAGACTGTGGATATATGCGCGGAAATCCCGTCCTGGGCTCAGGGACTCTCCTGAAAATCACCTTTTTTGCGAATTTCAGATTCCGCTTCCGCCGGATCCTCTCCTTTTAACTTGAAGATCCCCATATTCTCATTGATCCGGGCAATACTCATTGCTGTATGCTCCGCCGATTCAACCGCCTTGTCCACGGTATGCCTGATTGCTTCGTTGTTGTTAAGGACATTTCCGATACTCTGCTGAATCTCTTCACTGTTTTTACTGAGAACCTCAACTTCTGTCGCAATCTTTCTGGCCAGCACGGAAACGCTCTCCGCTTCCCGGTCTATCTCGAGGGAGGCGGTTTCCATCTCTCCAAGGGAGGCAAGAATCTGATTGCTCCCGGCCCCCTGCTCTTCCAGGGAGAGTTTAACCTCCTCCTCGATCCGGGTTATGGTTCCGATAAGCCCCTGGATTTCGCCGAAGTTCTTTCCCGCTTCCTGGGAAGATCTCGCGATGGCGCTTATGATGTCGACGATTTCCTTGAGGATCTTCTCGACTCCCCGGGACTGATCTGCGGTGTTTTCGGAGAGTTTTCGTATCTCGTCCGCTACTACCGCGAATCCCTTGCCGGCTTCCCCTGCATGGGCTGCTTCGATGGCGGCATTCATGGCGAGCATGTTTGTCTGGGTCGCAATGTTGGAGATAACCATGTTGGTTTCCAGGAGGGATTCGGACTGACTGTGTATCTCCTGGATACGGCGGATTACGGTAGTAAGGAGGTCTTCCCCCAGGGCGGATGATCTGTTCAGCTGACGGTAATATTCGCTGGATCGAACGACATTCTCCGTTACCGAGTGCAGTCCCGCCAGGGTCTCTTCTATGGCTGCCACGGACTGGGAAATAAGCTGTGATTCGTTTCCTGACCGCTGTTCCAGGCTGGTAATATTTTCCAGGATCTTATCCAGAGACCGGGAGGTTTCCCCGAGTCCCCGGGTAATATCCGAGGCCTTCATCAGGACGCTGTTGATGGCCCGGGAATTATCCGCAAAGGCGCTGTCGGTATTCTCCGTTTCCCTGGCAAGTTCATCCGCCTCGTTCCGGAGTTCCGCCATCGCGCTTTTGATCTCCCGCAGGGTACTGCTGAGGGAGGCGGTAAAGCGGTTGAACCCCTGGGCGAGTCTTCCGGTTTCGTCCCGGGCGGTGATATGTACCTCCCGCCGCAGATCCCCGCCGGAAATGGTTTCGAACGCCCCAGTGAGGATTCCCAGGGGGCGGCTGACGCGGCTGGCAATGAGTATGATGATGAGGGTGAGTACCACAAGAATTACGGCGCTGGTTATCATGAGGCTGATATAAATCTGTCGTGGTACGGCGTATATATGCTCCCGGGGGATGGATACGATGTATATCCACGGTTCAATACCCTCCCCGATGTTTATGGGCTCGATCATCTGCAGGAACTCCTGATCCCCGATCTGTACCATTATCCGGGAATTTTCCGAACTGCTCTCCTTTTCACCGCCGGTGGCTTCAGAGGCTGCGCTTACGGTGTCCGTGGAGTGGGACTCCGACAGGTAGGTTCCTTCCTTCCCGGAAAGGCTGTCCGCCAGAAGCAGCCCCGTCTCCGTGGCTATGGTGGATTTACCCCGACTTTTACTGTCTATAGTGCTGAGGATCCGGTTAAAGAAATCGATGGAAAAGTCCGCCCCCACCACGCCTATTACCTCCCCTTCGGGATTATGGACCGCCCGGGAGGCGGAGATCATCTGTACGGAATAACCCTCCCGTATCTCTTCTTCGTAGGGATCGCTTATGCGGATTCCAGGGCTGTTCCGGGGAAGCGCATAGTAATCATCCTGATAGGACTCCGCTCCCCAGGCCTCGAGATTAAGCTCCACGCGGTTCGACGCGTTTCGATAAGCCCATACAGCGTAATTACCCAGCTCGTCATATTCTCCGGTGTTGGCGAACCGGGCGTCCCGTCCGTCCCAGGCATCGGGTTCGAAAAGGACCCACAGCGAGAAAATCGAGTCGTAGTCTTCCAGAATTCGTGCAAACAGAGGCGGAAGGATCTCCCGGTCCGTACGGTTTTCGCTTTTGAAAACCTCTATCAGGTCCCTGGAGCTGTTTAAGAGTCCCAGGGCCTTGTTCAGTTCCCCTTCGACGGCCGCGGCTCCTTCCCGGGAATACTGAAAGGCACTCATGTAGGCGTACTCGTTCAGCACATTAACAATACGACTGCTGATCAGTCCGAAGAAGACGATTAACAGGGCGAGGGTACTCCCCAGAAGGAGTATAAGCATTTTGTTTCTCAATGTTTTCATAGAAGTTGATATATATAGTAATGATCTGTCTGTGTCGGTGCAAGAGATCTATCGCAGGGAGGATTTTTTGTCAGGAATCAGACCAATCCTCTCGAATAATAATTCGGATCATGATATAATAAGCGGTACTTAATCATTATCCGGGAAAGAATTGCCATGTCAAATGCACGCATCCCTGTAAGCCTTTCGGAGGAAAACTATCATTTAAACAAGACAATCTACGTAAGTCTTTTATCGGTTCTTGTCGGAATCGTCGCCGGTTTCGGCGCCATCGGTTTCCGGTACCTGATTGGATTTTTCCACAATCTCTTTTTTCACGGTACCCTTTCATTTATCTATGATTCGGAGGTCCCCTTCGTCAGCCGCTGGGGCTTCCTTGTAGTCCTCGTTCCCGCGGCGGGGATTGCCCTGGCCAACTGGATCACCGAAAAGTGGGCACCCGAGGCAAAGGGACACGGGGTTCCGGAGGTTATGGTGGCCGTCATGGAGCATCGCGGTGTAATCAGACCTGTCGTCGCGCTGATAAAGTCCCTTGCCTCGGCGATCAGCATCGGTGCAGGAGGCTCCGTGGGCCGGGAAGGGCCCATTGTGCAGATCGGCGCCAGCTTTGGATCCACCCTGGGGCAGGTGCTGAAACTCTCTCCCCGGGAGGTAATCATTCTCGTGGGTGCCGGTGTCGCCGGCAGCATCGGGGCCACCTTTAACGCCCCCATCGGCGGCATCATCTTTGCCATTGAGCTGATACTTCCGGAATACAGCATTATGACTATAATGCCCCTGGTTATCTCTTCAACCATAGCTACCCATATCTCTCTGCTGATCCTTGGAAACAGCCCTGCATTCACCCTGCCCATGTATCAGTTTGTCTCATCCTATGAGCTCTCCTTCTACCTTGTACTGGGTATTCTGGCAGGTTTTGTCTCCATAGGATTTATCGCGGTTCTGTACAGAACCGAGGACTTTTTCGATGAATTACCCCTCAACTCCACAGTCAAGGCCCTTGCGGGCGGATTCCTTGTCGGCCTGATCGGGTATGTCCTTTTTCTCCTCTTCGGGGAGTACTATGTATTTGGTGTCGGCTACGCCTTTCTTACGGAGGTTCTTGCCAACAGTGTCCCCGTTGTACTCCTTCTCGCTGCGCTGCTGGTGGCAAAGATCGCGGCAAATGCCCTTACCCTGGCTGCCGGTGGATCCGGGGGTATCTTTGCTCCCTCCCTTTTTCTGGGGGCTGCAGTGGGGGGAGCTGTCGGTCTGACGGTCAACTCCCTGTTTCCCGAACTGACGGCCAGCCCGTCGGCCTATGCGATAGTCGGCATGGCTGCGGTTGTAGCGGGAACCACGGGGGCGAGTCTTACTGCGGTTATCATGATTTTTGAGATGACACGAAACTACGAAATCATGCTGCCCCTGATGCTGAGCGTGGTGGTCGCCCATTTTATAACCGCAAAATTCTACCGTGAAACCATCTATACCAAGAAGCTAACCCGGAGGGGGATAAAGATACAGCTGGATAAGCGCATACCGATTTTCCGGACAGTTCGGCTGGGGGACATCATGAAGACCAGCTTTGTTTCCTGTTCGCCCCTCTCCCGGGTCGGGGAAGTATCAAGGATGATGCATGAGAAGGCCATCGGACTGCTTCCGGTGCTCGATGGACAGAATGTTGTGGGTACCGTGAGCTATGAAGAACTTTTTCGCTCGGGCTGCCGGAAAGAGGAGACTATCGAAAAGCTATTTACCCCGAAGGACATTACAGTCGATCGAAACAGCGACCTTTATGATGCCCTGAACAGAATGAAGAAGGAACGTACGAACCTGCTGGTCGTGACGGATTCTTCCGGAGCAGCTGGATTTGTGACCCGCAACATGATTATTTCATCCTACCTGGCAAAACGGGAAGCCCTGTGAGGGGAGAAAGGAACCGGATTCAAAAAAAGGGGCCTTGAGAAAGGCCCCTGACGCTCGTCTTAAAAGTTCATAACCTGCTGAAGGAACTGCCTGGTCCGTTCCTCTTTGGGGTCCGAGAAGATGACTTCCGGCGGCCCTTCCTCGATAATCTGACCTTCGTCCATGACGACAACCCGATGGGCCGCTTCCTTGGCGAACCAGATTTCATGGGTAACTACGGCCATGGTCATTCCGTCTTTGGCAAGGTCCGCCATGACATTTATTACCTCCCCCACGAGTTCGGGGTCCAGTGCGGAGGTGGGTTCATCGAAGAGCATAACCCCCGGGTTCATTGAGAGGGCCCTGGCGATTGCAACCCGCTGTTTCTGCCCCCCCGAGAGCATGGAGGGGTAGGCCTCCGCCTTGTCGGAAAGTCCGACCTTCTCAAGCAGTTCAAGTCCTTCTTTTTCGGCTTTGGCTTTGGGTATACCCTTTACCTGGGTGGGCCCTTCGATAACGTTGCCCAGAACCGTCTTGTGGGGAAAAAGGTGAAAGTGCTGAAACACCATACCCACGTCCCGGCGGACTGCATTAATATCGTGTTTTTTTGCGTGGATAACCCGGCCGTTCATGCTGATGCTTCCTTTCTGGGGAATTTCCAGAAAATTGATGCATCGCAGCAGGGTGCTTTTTCCGGAACCACTGGGGCCGATGATTACCACCACCTCGTTTTCCCTGATGGTAAGATCTATCCCCTTGAGGACGTGCAGGTCGCCGAACCATTTATGTATGTTCTTCAATTCCACTACCATATTTTCCCCTGCTCCCTGCTTCCCAGAGCGAAGCGTTTTTCCGTTTTGCTGACAATGACATAGAAAATGGTGGTCAGAATAAGATAGTAGATTGCCACGATTACCAGCATCTCCATGTATTTGAAGGACGACGAACCCAGCTGACGTCCTTTGAGGAGCAGTTCGGGAACCGTTACCGTACTGGCCAGGGATGAGTCCTTCAATGCTATGATGAACTGATTTCCCAAAGGCGGAATGGCCCGTTTGAAGGCCTGGGGCATGATAATCCTGCTCATTGCCTTGGAGTGGGTCATCCCGATTGAACGGGCGGCTTCCATCTGGCCGCGATCAATTGACTGAATGGATCCGCGGAAAATCTCGGCTATGTACGCCCCGTTGTGGACCGCCAGGGCAATTACCGCCGAGGGGAAAGGAGGAATCGTTACCAGGGCTGTCAGTCCGTAGTAGATAATAAAGAGCTGCAGCAAAAGGGGAGTTCCACGGATTACGAATATGTATATTTGGGCGGTATACTGGAAAAAACGATTGTGGGATATCCGAAAAAGGGCCATTACAAGGCCGATTATCATACCGACGATGATCCCCATGGCGGTGATCGTCAGGGTTACCGCAGCGGCCTCCCAGAAGAAGGGAAACCGCTTGACGATAATTGACAGATCCCAGGGAAACTTCGAAATCAGCGTGTCCAACAGATCAGTCAATGGCGTATCCTCTTAAGGGTTGGTGATATTCTCGCCGTTAAACCAGCTTTCGCTTATTCCGGCCAGTGTTCCGTCCGCCCTCATTTCTTTCAGGATTCCATTGACCGTATCCCGGAGGGGGTCATCCTTTTGAAAGGCTATGGCGCATTCTTCCTTCCGCAGGAGCTCTCCCGCCAGGGTGAGGCTGTCCCCGCCCTGTATCTTGCTCATGGCATTCAGACCGACCACCCTGTCGGTAATTACCGCATCGAGGCGTCCGTTTATCAGCTCCATGAGGGTCTGGTTGTCATCCTCGTAGTATTTTATGCTTACACCGAGTTTTTCCGCATCCTGGGCGAAGGTGGTTCCGGTTACAAGACCTACGTTATGACTTTTTGTCAGATCCGCCGGGGAGCTTATCCCGGAGTCTTTACTTACGATCAGCTGGGCCCCGGAGTAGTAGTAGGGTTCAGAAAAGTCCACCACCTGCTGTCGTTCCGGGGTAATGGCCATACTGCCGAGGATTCCGTTGTAGCGTCCGGCCCTCAGTCCCTCGATTATGCCGTCCCAGGCGGTGGTTACATAATCGAGTTCGTATCCGAGACGCTCGGCAATCTCTCTGGCTACATCAACATCAAAACCGATGACTTCGTTATTCTCATTAATAAAGTTGAAGGGCGGATAGCCTCCTGATCCTGCAAACTGAATGACAGTCTCCTCGTCCTGGCTTCCACCGGAAAAAACAGGCATGGCAAGAACCAGCATCAGCAGAATCAGGATTCCGTACACAGATCTTTTCATGAATTTATCTCCTTTGCTTACCCCTGGGCAAGCTAAATATTTAGTATACGATATAATTTCTGAGTTGTATAGTCAAGGGTTGAGGTATTCCCTGAAAACAGACCCGGCAGGACGATGCCAATTCCTCTATTAGCTCTTCTTTATCTACTTGCTGTTAGAGGAATTATTTCTTTACTATTTTATTAATCTCAAATACATGTCTTTTCGATTCTTATCCGGGGAGTATAAGAAAAGTATTGTGCAGACAGATGGTTAGTGTTCTAATATACGCGGGGTAAAAAAGTCCGCCCAACGAGGGGCGGACCGACAGAAGGAAAAGAAAGAAGACCTCTTTTAAACTCTGACCTCGTCGCGGAAGGCGTCAAAAAGATCGGAAAAATCCTTCTCGTCAACTTTTACAAAATGGTTGACAATGAGGATTGCGGCAAAGTTGGCGATAAATCCCGGTACGATTTCGTACATTACCGCCCCGAGCCCCAGGCGCTCCCACACTACCAGTACCAGGGTTCCGGTGATCATTCCGGAAAGAGCCGCCTGCCACCCGGTTCGCCGGGAAAACAGGGCCATCAGGATGACGGGTCCGAAGGCGGCACCGAATCCGCCCCATGCGTAGGAGACCAGACCCAGGATCGAGTTATTGGGATTCAGGGCCAGCAGCATGGCCACAATGGAAATGAGAATGACGCTGATCCGGCCGATCGCAATCAGTTCGGTCTCCGTGGCCTCCTTGCGGATGATCTTCTGATAAAAATCTTCGGTAAGCGCGGAGGATGAAACCAGCAGCTGGGAGTCGATTGTAGACATTATGGCGGAAAGAATTGCCGCCATCAGGATCCCTCCCAGCCAGGGGGTAAAAAGCTCACGGATCATCAGGATAAAGACCTTTTCATGGTCCCCTCCGGCCAGTTCCCCGAACATGGGAATACCGACAATACCCACCAGAACCGCAAAAAAGAGTGAGAAGGCCACCCATACAACGGCAATCACCGTGGACGCCGGGAGTTCCCTGATGGATCGGATACTCATAAAGCGGGCCAGAATGTGGGGCTGCCCGAAATAGCCCAGACCCCAGGCCATGGTGGAGATAATTGCCACCAGCGGAAGCGCCGTATCCGGAATCAGGCTCCCCGAGATCCCCTTGAGGGACATTGCTTCCAATATGGGAGTACTTCCCCCGACGGAAAAGAAGGCTATCAGGGGAACAATTATAACCGCGACAAACATCAGGGAGCCCTGAAAAAGATCGGTCCAGCAGACGGCGAGAAAGCCTCCCAGGAAGGTGTAGAGTACGATAACCGCACCGCCGATAAGGACGGCCACCCGGTAATCGATACTGAACATGGATTCAAAGAGTTTTCCCGCACCTACCAGTCCGGAACTGGCGTAGATGGTAAAGAAAATAAGAGTGATAATTGCGGATATGATTCTTAAGAGCCCTGTGGGGTCCTTGAACCTTTCTTCCAGAAAAGAAGATATGGTCAGGGCATTGGTTTTCTCGGTGAAAACCCGCAGTCTGGGAGCTACAAGGATCCAGTTGACGACGGTTCCTATAAAAAGACCGATGGCGATCCAGCTCTGGTTGATACCGTAAAGATATACCGCTCCGGGCAGACCCATCAGGAGCCATCCGGACATATCGCTGGCCTGGGCTGAGAGCGCTGTGACCCAGCGGCCCATTTTTCTGCCTCCCAGCAGGTAGTCTTCGATGTTGGATGTTTTTTTATAAAAGTAGTATCCAACCATCAGCAGAAGGACAAAATAGACGAGAAACGTGGTAAGTTCTGCAACATTGATCATCAGTATTCCTTGTTTTTTGGAGTGCTCTATGCTACCTATTTTTTTTCGATATTGCAGCTGTGTCAATTACTTTTTCCCTATTGATCAGGCTTTTACAATATGAGATTATGCGCCAATACGCGTGGCGTAGGAATAATTTGCAAAAACTTTCAGGAACATGCCATGGCCAGTCTTGGAATTAATATAGGCTCCACCAGTGTAAAGGCAACGATGCTGGAGGAGGGCCGGATTCTCTGGAGTGCGGTGGAACCCCACGAAGGGAATTTTATTGATACTCTTAAAAATATTCTGTCTACCCGGGGTGTGGAGGCAGGTACTCGAACCATCGCTACCGGGACCGAAGGCCGACATCTGGTAAATGTAAATTCGGTTATAGAACCTCTCTGTATCGAGGCTGCCCTGGAGAGCCTCGCCCTGGAGGATCTGCGGGCTGTGGTTACCATGGGTGGTGAAAACCTGGTTGTCTATACCGTCGGGAATGACAACAGGATTATAACCAGCTTTACCGGTAATAAATGCTTCAGCGGTACCGGTGAATTCTTCCGGCAGCAGCTGGGCCGCATGAATATGCATATTGAAGACATCAACACCATTCCCCAGGAGAGCAGGGTGTGCAAGCTCTCCAGCAGGTGCTCGGTTTTTATGAAATCCGACTGTACCCACCGCCTGAACAAAGGAGAAGCCTCCAAAGGGGATATCGTACTTTCCCTCTCTGATGTCATGGCCGGCAAGGTAATGGATTTTCTGAAACGGGCGCGGGTCAACTCCGGCAAGGTGCTTTTAACCGGCGGGATAACCCTCAACCGCCATATAGTGGCTTTCATTCGGGAAAAGCTGCCCCAGGTCGAGTTTATTGTACCCGCGGAAGCCGGGTACTTCGAGGCCTATGGTGCAGCCCTCGTTGCGCGGACCTCGGGATCCATGCTGCCGGAGGCCGCCAACCTTGTCAAGGAAGCCCGCGTGGCTTTCCGGAGATTTAAAAGTCTCAAACAGGCGGAGGAAAAGGTCACATTTATTCCCAGTAAGAAAGGTACAGTGCGGCCCGGCAGGGAGTACATTCTCGGTGTCGACGGGGGGTCCACCACCACCAAAGCCTGCCTCATAGATGCGGAGACCTACGAGATCGCCGCCAGTTATTACGGACGTACCCATGGGGACCCGGTCAAGGCCCTGAAGAACTGCATCGTTGAACTGAAAAAGCAGATCCATGGGGCCCTGGGGGATGAAAAGCTGAATATAAGCCTTGCCGCCGCCACCGGCTCGTCCAGGGAGATTCTGGGGGTATTCCTGGAGACCCCGGGGGTGTATAACGAGATTATCGCCCATGCCGTGGGTACCACCTATTACGACGAAGATATCGACACGATTTTTGAAATCGGCGGACAGGATGCCAAATATGTGTACCTGCAGAACAAGGTGCCCATCGATTACGCCATGAACGAGGCCTGTTCCGCCGGTACAGGGAGCTTTCTGGAGGAATCCGCCGCGGGGGACCTGAATATCAAGCGGGTGGAGGATATCGCAGAAATCGCTGTATCCGCCGGTCAGCCCCTGAAGTTCGGGGAACATTGTTCAGCCTTCATCAACTCGGATATCCGTAACGCCATCCAGCAGGGCGCTTCCCGGGAAGACATTACCGCCGGACTGATTACCTCCATCGTCTCAAACTACCTGAACAGGGTGGTTGGAAACCGCAGCATCGGAAAAAGGATCGTACTGCAGGGCGGGGTAGCCAAAAACCGGGCAGTGCCAATGGCCTTCGCAATGCTCCTGAACAAGGAGATCCTTGTGCCGCCGGACCCGGAACTCATGGGCTGTTTCGGTGTCGCCCTTCTGGCCCGGCAGAAGTACAGGGACGGACTCCTGGAGAAGGGTTCCTTTGATCTGGATACAGTTTTGAACACCGACATCGTCTACGAACGGGAGTTCAAGTGCAAAGCCTGCGACAATTACTGTCCCATCAAGGTCCTCTCCGTAAACGGACACAAGTACATGTTCGGCGGCCGCTGCAACATGTACGCCAATATGCGGAAAAAGAAGCAGGTCGATGAAGAGCAGGTGCGGGACTGGGTGGAGGAGCGGAACAAGCTCCTCTTTGAAACCTGCGTTCCCGATCCGGAAAGCCTGGAAAAACGCCGGGATTATGTCGTGGGAATTCCCAAAGCCTTCTCGGTGTACAGTCTTAATCCTCTCTACCGCTGGTTCTTTCATGAACTGGGAATCGAGACCCTACTCAGCGAGGATGTCTCCGCTGAAGGAGCTGCCCGGGTGGAGAGCGCCTACTGCTTTCCTGCGGAGATTGCCCACGGTGCGGTCCAGGATATGTTGAATAAGGGGGCGGATTATATATTCCTTCCCCATTTCCGGGACCTGGAGAGTCAGGAAGAGGACATGCCCGGAAACTTCTGCCCCATAACCCAGGCGCTTCCTTATTATATTCAGAAGGCCTTCCCGGAGATTTCGGAGGATCGTATCCTGCGGCCGGTGGTCAGCCTGATGTACGGCCTGAAAAAAGCCGCTGATTTCTTTGTTCAGCTTGCGGTGGATCTCGGTTTTACCCCCGCAGAGGGGCAGGCTGCCTTTGACACAGCCCTGGAGCATCAGAACGAATACTTCGCCCGCACCGAAGCCCTGGGCGCCGAGGCTCTTGAATGGGCCCGGGGTCGAAAAGAGCCGGTAATAGCCATCCTGGGCCGGCCCTACAACGCCTTTACCCAGGACGCCAATATGGGTATCCCCCGGAAGTTCACCTCCCGGGGCTATACGGTCATACCCTTCGATATTCTGGCGGCGAAAGACCGGGAGATTTTTCCCAACATGTACTGGTACTACGGCCAGCTGGACATGAAGGCTGCGGAGCTCCTGAAGGATGAACCGAATATCTATGTTACATGGATAAGCAACTTCAGCTGCGCTCCGGACAGTTTCATGCTCCACTACCTGAAGTGGATCATGGGAATAAAGCCCTTCCTCATCCTTGAACTGGACAGCCATTCCGCCGATGCCGGGGTAGACACCAGAGTGGAGGCTTTTCTCGATATAATCGAGGGCTATCGCTCCAAGATAAAGGACATCCGGGAACAGCGTTACGATAACGGTCTGCGCTTCATCAATGAAGCGGGCAGGAAGATCCATGTCCTTAACCGGGAAAGCGGAGAGCGCATACCCATCCAGGGCAACCCACGGGTCAAGGTGCTCCTTTCCAACATGGGTCGTATCGGTACCGAGCTCACCGCTGCAGCCATGCGGGGGGCGGGATGGTCAGCGGAAGCCCTGCCTGTGGCAGACCAGCTGACCCTGCAGATGGCCCGAAACTACGCCTCCGGCAAGGAGTGCGTGCCCAGCCATCTGGTTCTGGGGAGCGCGCTTAAGTTCTTTGCCTCGGAAAACTATCGCAAGGACGAAATCTACCTCCTGTTTGTTCCCACAACGAAGGGGCCCTGTCGTACCGGTCAGTATTTCGTGTTTTTTCAGAACCTTTTCCGGGACCTGAGACTGGAGAATGTCCTCGTGTTTACCCTGGACGCGGATAACTCCTACAATGAGCTGGGACCGGGCATGACCAAACAGATCTGGTGGGCCTTCGTCGCTTCTGATTACATGAAGGACGTGGAGACGGCCCTGCGAACCTGCGCGGAAAACCCCAGGGAGGCCCTGGAAACCTTCGATACCATCTGGACCCGGCTCATCGAGGTAACTGAACAGGAAGGGGCGAATAAAATCATCCCCACCCTGGAGGGTATCGCCGCTGAGATATCCGCTATCCCGCTGAAAAGAGACCTTAAAGAGCTTCCCAAGGTGCTGGTAGTCGGGGAAATCTACGTTCGACGGGACGACTTCGCCGTTGACGAACTGGTGGGGGACTTCGCCCGTCATGGAATCATGGCAAAGGTGGCCGGCATAACCGAATGGATCTGGTACCTGGACTTTGTAAAGGAGTATGACCTCAAAAAACGGCTGAAGCTGCTCTCCTGGTACAGGCGCCCCTTCAGCAGGGTCCTTCGGCAGTTCATCATGTTTCACCTGGAGCGCCGGTATAAACTGTGGGTGGAGGGCCGTATCCTGAAAACCCTGAACAAAACCGGCCTGGTCCCCCATACCCCCCACGATATGTATGCGATAATGAAGAACGCGTCGAAACATTTTGTGAACCATGAGCTCAAATCGGAGATTACTATCTCCACCGCCGCGGCTGCCACCGCCATGGAGGACGATTACTCGGGTATTGTGAACATATCTCCCTTCGCCTGCCTCATCGGCCGGGTCATCGAAGGCCTCTATACCCCATGGGCCAGGGAGAGGAACTACCCCGTCATGTCCGTGGAGATCGACGGCAATCTGCTGCCCCCCTCTACCCTGAGCAAACTGGAGATCTTCATGCTCAACGTGCTGCGCTTTCGCAACCGGGAGGCCGGGGAATCGATGATCGAGCATGAAGGCGTGGAAGAACTGAAGCTCTCCCGGATTATCGTCAAAGACCTGAAGCCCGCGGGCGAGAGGGAAGCGGAACTTATTCAGAGTAATCGAGGGTGATTTTTCCTTGTTTGAATATGTTTTTTTTCAGGGATTGTAACTACACTCTATAAGGGAATGAATACACACGGAGCTTATATTTCAGAGGCAGAATCGCTGCGATTTGCAGACAAGGATGGGATTGAAAGTCTTATACAGCAGTGGTTCCGTTCTGATTCTCTGGGGCTTACTTTTCCGGGAGTGCTGGAGGATCTGTTTGAAACGGATACCGGACGACGACGCGCGAATCGATTGTATTTGAGAGGAACCGCAGCGCTTCTCTTCTACCTGGTTTTTTTACTGGCCGATTACTATATGGTTCCGGATATTTTCCGGTCAGCCCTGGTTGTGCGTTTCGGAATCGTACTTCCCCTGTCCATTGTCGCGATTCTTTATCTGTCCCGTAATCCATCTCCCTTCAAAAGAGAAGTCGCCACGGTATTCATATTTTTAATTGCAGTATTGAGCTTGATTTATCTGTTTTTTATAAGCAGACACCAGTATGCTTCTTCGTATCATCTGGGGCTGATTCTGATTCTGGTTTTCGCCAATCAGGTTACCCGATTGCGGTTTTACTATGCCCTGGCTTTGTCCTTTCTCACTCTGGCGGCGTACTGTATTTTTTTACTCCTTCACCCGCTGATTCCCGGAGGCATCAAGATCCACAACACGCTGTTCCTGGGGGCGACGGCGGTAATGTCGCTGATCAGTAACTATTCTCTGGAAAAAGAAATTAGAATCAATTATCTTCTTGCACTGCAGGAAAAAATCAAGATTCTGGATTTATCCGACCGAAACAAGCTGTTGCATGAGATATCGAGAATTGATCCGTTGACCGGAATCCCTAACCGGCGGCACCTTGAGATTTATCTGGATACTCTGCAACAGTCATCCAGTCTTAACAGACTGGCAATAATACTCATTGATCTGGACTTTTTTAAAAAGTATAACGATTATTACGGACATCAGCAGGGCGACAACTGCCTGCAGAAAGTGGTGTCGGGAATTAAACAGGAGCTGCGTAATGGTGCTGATCTCTTTGCCCGATACGGCGGAGAAGAGTTCATCGTAGTGCTTCCGGACCTCGGGATTCATGAAGCCCGCAGTGTGGCTCTTCGTCTGTGTGAAAGAACGGAAAAACTTGCCATGCCCCATGAAGCAGCTCCTGCCCCCGGGTTGGTGACAATCAGCTGCGGAGTCGCTTCCGCTGAACGGCCGTTTTCCGCCGGGTTTAAGGATCTTGTTCGGCGTGCAGATCAGGCTATGTACCGGGCCAAGTCGGAAGGCCGGAACAGGGTCATGGAATAGAACTGAAAATTCTGTTTGCTCTTGACTATCAATCAACGAGGGTCCAGAATTACTCCCATGAACCATAAAGTTTTTTATTTTACCGGTACCGGAAACTCCCTCTGGGCAGCACGTCTGTTGAGTCGTGAACTCGGGAGCGCTGAGCCTGTTCCCATTATTTCCCCCGGGGCCTTTGATGGCATTAATGAGCTGGACAGTGTTGGTATTGTCTTCCCTGTCTATATGCACCGCATGCCCCATATCGTTGCAGAAACGCTGCGTCGTTTACCAAAGGCCGGCTATCTCTACGCTGTTGCGGTAAATGGAGGAGATCCGGGCAAGGTCTTCCGCTTTTTTCGGAAACAGATCAGGCCGACAGGTAACATTCTGAACGCGGGCTTCAGCATTCTGACCCCAGGCAACTACCTCCCCATGGGAGAGGCGATTCAGGGTGAGGCCCTGGATGACCAGCTGCAGAGGGGAGCTGAAAAGGTGTCCCGTCTGGCCGGAATTGTAAAACGGGCGGAAGCGTATTTTGACGAAGAAGGCAGCTGGTTCAGACGCAACATATCTCCCGGACTCTTCTATTCCCTGGGATACAGATACATTGCAAAGCTCGACAGTTCCTTCAGTGTGGATGATTCCTGCACTTCCTGTGGAACCTGTCAGCAGGTATGTCCGGTGAATAATGTGCGGCTGACGGATGGGAAACCCGTCTGGCACCAAAACTGCCAGTTGTGCATGGCCTGTCTTAACCTGTGTCCCGAGGGGGTTATACAGTTTGCAGACAAGACCCGGGGGCTCAGGCGATACAGGAATCCTTTTGTTGTTGCAGCCGATATTGCCGCACAGAAAGGTGTATAAAAGAACCGGGCAGATTGCTTGATCTGCCCGGCTTGAAACGTGAGGTTTCTCTAATCGACCGGACCGAATTCCTTGATCTTCCTGACGAATTTGCGGATACGTGAAAAATCTGCATCCGGAGGAGCGGTATCGGCAATAGACACTATAAGATTTTTACCATCCCCCGCATCGATAAGAAAATCATCGAGGAATTTTTCAAATTCGTATTCGGAAACGGAACTCGGCAGGAAAATAATCGAAGGCACCCCGCCATAGATTGTTACCGTATCCTTAAATGTTTCACGGTATTCCTTAAAGGAAACACTTGTCATGGGTGCGGGACAGATTGAATCGGCAATATCTATTCCACATTCCAAATAAAGGTCCAGGAGCCCGCTGTTTTCTCCATCCGTATGAGACAGCAGGTATTTCCCTTTTTCGTGGGCTTTGTCTGCGCAGGTCTTGAGGTCCGGAAGAATGTGCTCCCGGAAAAAAGGCGGGTTTTCTATGGTGGAGTCATAATTGGCTCCTACACGGAGTATTTCCGCCTCTGAGTTCAGGCCGAGATCCAGAGCATCGTAAAAAGATTTACTGATTTTGTCCGCCAGTTCCTGCATTTTTTCCGGATGGTCGAACATTTCGTAGCAGAACAGCTCAAAGGGCATGAGATATTTCGATAACAGATGGTAGGGAGATCCCTCGGAGCTTACCCAGAAAATCATGGGTCCCCGGTCTCCCGCCCGTTCCCTCCATGTTTCCCAGGCTTCCGGCCGGGGTTCAACTTTCATGTGTTCATAAATGTACCCCAGAGCCTCGTAGTCCTTCTCCGACTTGAATGCCTTTTCCTGTATATGGGTATTGGTTATCCCGGCCTTGCGCATTTCCATGGTATAGAGGGTTTGAGTCCTTATGGTTCCGTAAGGAGTAAAGTACTCGGAGATATACAGGTCTCCTTCCCTCCGGCACCTTTGGTCGCATTCAACGACTACCCGGTAGGGAATGTCGCTTGACTGATACCGGCCCAGAGCACGGTGAGCTTCGTCATCCTCGGAAGTCCGTTCAAGAAAGTTCGGGTTCGTGGTGTTGAATCCGACCTCCAGGTCTTCCATGATTTCCAGCAATGTTGCATTCCGGTATTCCCTTGGCAGAGTTCCCCGGTAATAGTTGGAGAGATACCAGAGGTCCATTCTCGGGGCGCAGGGCAGTTCGGGAGTCGGTTCTCCCTTGATTGCCGAAAGTATAATTTCACTGTAATTCATAACTAACCGCCAAACGCCTGGGCTACAACCCTGGGAAGAAACAGTACGAAGTCGGGAACGAATGTAATGATGAGGAGGGATATACCCAGGGGTACATAGAAATACCGCATTTCTTTAAGCAGGCTGCGAAAGGAAATTTTGGCAATATCCATCATTATAAAAAGAATTATACCGAAAGGCGGTGTAATGGCACCGATAAGCAGGTTCAATACCAGTATAACCCCGAAATGCACCGGATCGACTCCAAGCATCTGAATCAGGGGAAGCAGCGCCGGCACGGAGATGAAAAGGATGGCATTTGTTTCCAGAAAGCAGCCGACGATTAAAAGCATTATGTTGATCAGAATAAGCACGACAAATTTGTTTGTTGAGATTGAAAGTATAAAGTTCGCTATATGCATGGGCAGGTTGTTTGCCGCGATTATCCAGCCAATCGGAAATGCGGCCGCCATAATGAAGATCAGGACGCCGAAGGTTACCAGACTGTCAAGGGATGCTTCCTTGATCTCCTTTAAACCCAGTCGTTTGTTTATTACACCCAGTACAACAGCGTAAAATACGGCGATCGCTCCCAGTTCCGTGGGCGTGGCAAAACCAAAAAGTATTCCGAATACCAGGATCATGGGAGCGAGAAGTGCCGGTAATGCCATGACAAAAGAAAGGAAAATCTCTTTCAATGTACTGGCAGGTTCTACCGGAGTGTCAGCCCTGTTTGTCAGAGACATCCAATAGACAAGAAGCATCAGCAAAACACCCATCAATATCCCCGGGAGGATACCCGCCAGGAATAATTCCCCCAGGGAAACCTGGGCCAGAACGGCATACAGTACCATGATTACACTGGGGGGAATGATCGGACCTATTATGGATGAGGACGCTGTAACAGCCGCTGCAAAGGGAGCTTTGTATCCTTTTTTCATCATCTGTTCAATCTCAATGGTCCCAAGCCCTGCAGCATCAGCCTGGGCAACCCCGGACATCCCGGCGAATACTATACTTGCAGCGATATTCACGTGCGCCAGACCGCCTCTGATGTGCCCGAACAGGGAAGTCGCAAATTTGAAGATTGATTCGGCGATGCCGGAGCGGTTCATCAAATTTCCTGCAAGAATAAATAAGGGCATTGCGAGCAGGGGAAAACTGTCCAAACCGGGAGACATGCGGCGTGCGAGTATTGTCAAAGAGACCGGAATACCCTGGCCGGTAAAGAAATCAACTGCCAGATATCCAATAGAAGCTCCCATTAACGAGAACGCCACCGGGAACTCAAAAATCAATAATATCGCTGCGGTAAGTAAGAGAACTATAAGACTCATTGTTTTCCGCCCTCCAGCTTATAGGCCATGTAGTCGTTGAGCATTAAATAGGGGATAGTTATTATCATGGAGAATAAAGAGACCAGGAGAGGCAAAGAGAATACATAAAATCGAGGAATGAAGGGTATGGCAATGATATTACTCCGGGTTTCTATTGCGTACAGTCCGGGAGCGTTTTTTACAATTAAAAAGAGTATGAGCAGCATAAGGGAGTAGGATATTTCCGCAATGATCAGCTGTTTTCTGTAATCCAGTCTGAATAAGAAAGTGGAAATCTTGATATGCCGCTGATGTTTCGTACCTATGGCGGCCCCCAGAAAGGCCGCCCAGATAAAACCGTAGGTACAGAGTTCTTCGACCCATATCTGGGATTTGTTCCAGAACGCCCGGGTCATTACCTGAAAGCAAATACTCAGTACAATGAAGGCGAGCAGTGTCAATCCAAAAAATTTCTCAATGGCTTCGATTCTGCCCAGCATTCGGTTGTATTTGCTTAAAAATTTATCCAATGTCACTGTCGCCTTCCTTTATGAAAAATAGTTTCCTGCCTGTCCTTTATTCAGCCAGGTCGCGGACTTCCTGCCAGAGGCCCTTTCGCCATTCCCCGTCGTTTTCCATGGTTTCAACAGCGGAGGTACTCTTCTTTACAAACTCCTCCCGAGCTGCGGGACTCAGTTCAATCAGAGTTGCACCTTCATCTACCATTTTGTCGATGGTTTCAATGGTACCTTCCTCAGCGACCTTACGTGCAAGGTTGGCTGCTTCCTGTCCTGCTTCCAGAAGTATTTTCTGATACTCCGGAGACAGGCTCTCGAAAAGCTCGTTATTCATGGAAACCTGGTAGGTGGAAACAAGATGGTTGGTCAAGGTCACGTTGGGGCCGCTTTCATGGAATTTCGCACCGTAGGCTGCACCGATTGGGCCTTCAGCCGCTTCGATAAGTCCCGTTTTCATGCCGAGATATACCTCTCCCCAGGCCACGCGGTTCGGATTTGTTTCGAAGGTTTGCCACAGGAGCATATATGTTCTTATGTCCGGTACTCGCATTTTGAGACCTTTCAGATCATTCAGTTTACGTACAGGTTTTCTGGAAAACAGGATTCTGGGCTGTGTAGGAGCTATACCCAGGATTTTTATTCCGGCGTTTTCAATCAGTTCATTGCTGAGGGCTTCAAATGAACTGCTGTCGAAGAAACGCTGTACATGGTCATTATCATCGAAGGTAAATCCCCAGTTGAGGATGGCGAGATCCTTTACCCAGTTTGCATACCAGCCCGCGACATCTCCGTAGAACTGGACCGAACCTTCCATCATCTGTTCTATTACCTGAATATCATTACCCAATGATTCACCGGCAATGTGGTTTACAGTGATCATTCCGTTGGTTCGTTCCGTTACAAGCTTGCAGAAAAGTGCATTTGCGAGGTTGATCGGCGTTCCCAGGGAATCTGCTTCGCCGAAGGTCATAACGATTTTTTCTTCCCCGGCTGCTCCGCTTTCTTTGGAGCCTTCTGCAACAAGCGTTGTCGAGAAGCATAGAAATACAATTAGTACTGCGAGTAAACCCTTCTTCATGAGTTCCTCCTTATTGGATTTACGATAATTGTAGATTGGTTTATGTGAGTCATCCTCCGCAGTGATGAGAAGAAATTACAAAATAGTAAGCTTTTTGGTCTTTTTTTAAAAAAAGTTTAAAATGTTTAATTATAACAATAATAGTCTGAAATTACAGTCCAATCGGAAAATAATGATGAGGACGGTAATGAAGGGGCTTCTCTCCAACGATTCGTCTGAAGGCTGAATAGAAACTGCTCAAGGTGGAAAAGCCGCAATCGAAAGCAATGTCCGCCACTTTCCTGTTGGTATGCATAAGCATTTTCTGGGCCTCGGAGATTCTCAGGAACAGAATAAAATCATTCAATGACATTCCGTATTTTCGTTTAAATAAAGAGATAAGATACTTGGGATGGGTATTGATGGCATCAGCGATCTTTTCTGCATCGAGATCAAAATCTCTGAAATTGTCAATAATATATTCACAGGCACGTTTAAACAGTTTTGTGGACTTTACAGTTCCTTTACCATAGACAAGGTCCTGTAAAGAAAAATTGTTCGTCACTGGTGTTTTCCCGATATCCTCCAGAGTGCAACGTATCTGAGCGCATATGGAAAGCTGGGCCGCTTCACGTATTCTCTGGGAGGTATCGTTCAACTCCGCACTCCACAGGTAAAAAAGCGAGCTGTAGGCATTTACATGACGGTATATATCGGTGAGAATTAATCCATTCGTGAAGATATGACGAAATACCTGCGGGTTATCCACCCACTGGATGAACGAGGAAACCGGGACGCACATCCAGTACTGGGTCTGGTCAGGTTCAAGACTTTCGATGTAGTGAGGCATACCGCCCCAGAAGATCAGGAGTTTCCCCGGTTTTACCTCTATTTTCTGCCCCTGAAGTTCCAGATTGAAGGATCCTTTATCGACGAAAGTAATCTCGACCTCATTGTGACGATGGTAGTCGCCCCATTTGATTATGGGGGTGATCCCGCAATTGAAACCAAAATTATACTCTCGAATTTGGTTCATATACTCCCAGTGGATCGACAGATCCTGACGTTTGTGCTTCAGCTTCCTGTTGTGGTGATTGACCTAAATCAGTACCGGAAGTTGTGTCCTGCTGATGCTGAGTTAAGGATACAATAGGACTACACTTAGGGTGCATTGTTCTGCCTTTAAACAAGATTAGGATACAAGAATGCTGCTGTCAAGAAAATTATTACGTCTGGATGTAATTGCGACTTTGTTCATCCCATTTTATACTGTAGTTATTAGAAGAGGAGTAACACCATGCGAATAGGCTGCTGTACAAACATGCTCGCCAGAGAGGGCGATTCCGTCGGACAATGGGCGATCGAAGATATCGCGGACTTCGGCTACGAGTACCTGGACCTGCCGGTTGCCCAGATGATGGAGCTGGACGATGGGGAATTCGGGAAGCTCAAACAGCGGATACAGGCTTCCGGTCTTGAATGTGAGGCCTGCAATAACCTGTTTCCGGCCTCCATTAAGATAACCGGGCCGTCGGTCGATCTTTCTGCGGTTCGAAACTACCTGGATACGGCAATCCGGCGTGTCGAGGAGCTGGGAGCCAAGCTTATCTGCTTCGGAAGCTCCGGTGCAAGGAATATTCCCGCAGGCTTCCCGGTGTCTGCCGCCTGGGAACAGATGGTCTCGATCTGCCGAATCATCGATGAGTATGTTTCTCCCGGGAACATTACAATCGTTATAGAGCCGTTGAACCGGGGTGAGAGCAACATAGTGAACAGTGCAGCCGAGGGGTATGAACTCAGCCGGGCCGCGGACAGGAAGTCGATCCAGCTGCTGGTGGACTACTATCATCTGGCCCTGGAGAACGAGTCGGTGGATATCATCCTGAAGGCCGGTAAATCGGTCCGCCATTGTCACATCTCAAATCCTGATGGAAGAAGCTTTCCTTCCGGGAAGGACGGTGCGGTTTACGATGATTTCCTTCGTGCCCTGGGGAAAATCGGCTATACCGGACGACTCAGCGCGGAAGCCTTTACAAGTGATTTTACCCGGGATGGAAGGGAAGCTCTCCGCTTTCTGAAGGAGCGGACATCCCTTATAGAGGCCGGTGGGGCCTGACGCTGTTACTCCCTGCGTTCTGTCAGGGGAAATGTGCTTTCCACCAGAGGAAGATAACGCTTAAAACCTTCGGCGTACTCTATTTTGCGTTTGGCCCAGTTGGAAGCCTGGAAGCCCCGATGGGCTGCAAAGTGTCTGTAATAGAAGACCAGCTGGGGCTGACAGGCAAAACGTTTAATCGCTTCCGCCTTGGTTTCGTAGGTCTCATCTATGTCGATATAGGTATCGGGACTGAAGTTGTTGAACTCCGACATAGGGACCGTACTCTCGAAAAAATATAAATTCGGAAAGTAGTGGGCCGGAGTGTCGGGAAAAGAACCGATCTGCGCGGCATTTGTTGCGGCCCGCACTACCGCCCGGGATGTTACCTGATGGTCAACATTTGTAGGATCCTCAAGCCAGTGGGTAAGGACGATTTCCGGACGGATGTCGAGGATACGCCTGGTCAGCATCCTGGTACGCTCCTCGTCAAAAATCAGAGGATAATCCCTGTATCCCCAGAACTCTATTTCCGCTCCCAGGAAGTCCGCGGCCGCCTGGGACTCCCTGTGCCTGATTCCCTCGCACTCCTCCACGCTGCCGCCGGGGCTGTTGTTCCAGTAACCCCCGGATTCGCCCCTGGCCCCGTAAGTCAGGGCTATAATGTGAACATTCCAGCCCTCTTTTACGTATTTTGCGATTGTTCCGCCGGCCCGGGTGCAGTAGTCTGCGGCATGGGCACTTATTACCAGCATGTCCGTTTTTCCCATGGTCTGCCTCCTTTCTGGTGTTGCATGGGCATTATACTGTATTCCCTTCCGTGACGCAATGAAGAACCGGCCCGGCAGGAACGATCCTGATGATCGGTACGTGCCGGGCAGCCTTTATGGATTTCTTTTCAGCCGACCCTGTTTATCGCGCTCAGAATTGCCTTGTAGGAGGCAAAGGTTATATCCGTATCGATTCCGGCGCCGAATACCCTTCGGTTGTCCCCGGTAATGACGGAAATATATGCCACCGCCTGGGCGTCGGCCCCTTCCTTGATGGCATGTTCATCGAAGGACTCAAACTGAAAGTCAAAATCCACATACTGTTTGAGGCCGTGAACGAATGCATCGATGGGACCGTTTCCCCGGCCTTCGATATCCAGTGCCTTTCCGTTTTTCAGGATTTTCCCCGTCACATTCGCCATATGCTTCCCGGAGGCTTTGTCTGTTTCCATCCGAACATTTACGTCTTCGAGAGCGAAGGGCACGGTTGTATTCAGGTAGTTTTCTTCGAAGACTGCCCAGATCTCTTCCGGAACCAGCTCTTCTTCCCGTTTATCCGTCTCCTTCTGAATTAACAGACCGAATTCGGGATGCATTGCCTTGGGCAGGCTGAAGCCGAACTCGGTATCCATGATGTAGGCGACACCGCCTTTTCCCGACTGGGAGTTTATACGGACGATGGATTTGTAGGAACGTCCGACATCCCGGGGATCGATGGGCAGATAGGGAACATCCCAGATTTGTGATTCACCATCCGTGCGGGCATGCATGCCTTTATTGATGGCATCCTGATGTGAACCGGAAAAGGCAGTGTATACAAGCTCGCCCACATAGGGATGCCGCGGATGAACATCCATTCCGGTGCAGTAACGATAGACATCCCGAACATAGTTGATGTCGGTAAAATCGAGTCCCGGGTCAATTCCCTGGGAGAACATGTTCAATGCGATGGTCACCAGGTCGGCATTCCCCGTCCTCTCGCCGTTGCCGAAGAGCGTCCCCTCGACACGGTCCGCTCCCGCCAGGAGTGCAAGCTCCGTTGCGGCGATGCCGGTACCCCGGTCGTTGTGAGTGTGGAGGCTTACCTGCACGCTGTCTCTTTTATCCAGATGCCGGCACATCCATTCTATCTGATCGGCGTGAATATTCGGCGTGTGGGCCTCCACCGTTGCAGGCAGGTTTATTACCATCTGATGGTCCGGGGTCGGCTGCAGGACATCTATTACGGCGTTGCAGATCTCAGCGGCAAAATCCATCTCGGTTCCGGTAAAGCTCTCCGGACTGTACTCATAACGGATTCCGGGATTTTCTTCGGCGTCTCCCAGCTCCTTCACCAGTCGTGCTCCGCTTACCGCGATATCGATGATCTCTTTCCGGCTTTTTTTGAAAACCAGACGCCGCTGAGAAGTGGAGGTGGAGTTGTAAATATGTACAACGGCGTTTTTAACCCCTTTAAGGGAATCAAAGGTACGTCTGATCAGATGTTCCCTGGCCTGGACAAGGACCTGTACGGTAACATCCTCGGGAATGAGCTTGTCCTCGATCAGCTTCCGCATGAAATTGTATTCGATTTCAGCCGACGAGGGAAAGCCTACTTCAATCTCCTTGAAACCGATATCCGTCAGAAGTTTGAACATCATCAGTTTCTTTTCCATGTTCATGGGTACACTCAGTGCCTGGTTCCCGTCCCGCAGGTCGACGCTGCACCAGATAGGAGCTTTTTCAATAATTCTGTCCGGCCATGTTCTGTCCGGCAGGGGGATAGGCTCGTAACGCCGGTACTTGGTGTAATTCATGGTTTTCATTCTCTACCTCCAAAAAAAAATGCCATGGACCGTTTTTCGGCCCATGGCATGCAGGTTACCTCTTCAAGGTTCTGAAGCTAACTTCCACCTTGCAGGCTGCATGATCCGGGCCCTGTTCCCAGTAGGAGGAGAGCGAGTAGGGATAGCAGCAGGCTGCGCAGAAGGTTAATCTTCATAGTAAAAACCAAAGTAGTGCATAATGCACAGTTATTCAAGTAGAAATACTGTAATTCGCGAAAAAAATGAATAAACATTACTGATTATTTTGATCGCAAAGACGAAAAATCTGCAAAAAATACAAAAACTGCAGGCGATTGTAATATTGTGCAGAAACTTCGTAATTCTCTACAGCCGCCTCCCCTGGTTTTTGTTTGACAGCTCAGAATGGCCGACCCTATGATTTTTTCAAGCGTTTAACTTTAATAAGGAGAGAAAAATGAAACGTGTCCAGTTATTTCTTGTTCTTGTTGTTGCACTGATGCTTCTTCCCGCATCTGTCTTTGCAGGCGGGCAGGATGAAGCCGCTTCCTCAGGGAAGATCACTGTGACCTTTGCCGGGACCGAGGCAGCCACCACAACCCAGAGTAAGATGATGCAGGCTGTGGCTGATGTTCTTAATGCCGATGGGCGCTTCGATGCTGAGGTCCTCGTTGCCGGCGCATTGTCCGGAGATACGGATGCTCTGGTAACCCAGGCTAAACTCGGGGTACCCCTTGTCGTTCCCTCGGATCCCGGTCGTCTTGCAAGCCAGTTCAATATCCCCGATATGAACATCCTTATGGCTCCCTACATTCTTACCGATCCGGCGGTTCTTGAAAAGCTGCCTGATACCGAGCTGTTCAAAACCTGGTCGTCTCAGCTCGAGAAGCAGGGCATTGTACTTATCGCCGACATGTACAACGGGTTTCGTAACTTCTATACCGTAGAGAAAGTAGAACATGTGGAAGATCTTTCCGGAATGCGGATTCGAGGATTCGGTAATGATATCGGAAACGCCCTGGCAAAACACTTTGGCTTTGCGAATATCGCCATTCCCTTCGGAGAGGTTTTCCCCGCCATTCAGCAGGGCGCTCTTGACGGGACGGAAGTACAGGTATCAGCCGCGGCCGGAAATGCCTTCTGGGATGTTACACCGTATATTGCCATTACAAAGCACTATATGCTTCAGACCGCCTTTGTCTGTTCCACCAGACTGCTTAATGGTATGCCCGATGATGCCAGGGAATTTTTCCTGAAAACCATCCGCGAAAAGGCCCTGGAATACGGAAAAACCGGCGAGGAAGCGGAAGACGGGCTGTACCAGAAGATGGCAGATAACGGTGTTACCATCACAGAAGTTGATCTAAAGGAGTTTCAGGACGCTATTGCTCCCCTCTATAAAAACAACGACCTGAAATTCTCTCCGGGTCTGAAGGAAAAACTCTTCGACCAGCTTGGTATGTAAATCACAGGAGATTTCTCAGGGGGAGGATCCCGTGACCCTCCCCCTTTTTGTAATACTTCCTTGCGCATCTTAATCGGGAGAATCTATGAATAAACTATTTAGCTGGCTCGATAAGGCTGAGAAAGTGGTCTGTGGAACCGGATTCGTATTCCTCATTGCCTTCGTATTCCTGTCCGCCTTCCTCAGGTTTTTCAGGGTCTCGATGTCCTGGAATATCGATCTGGCAATGCTTCTGCTGGCCTGGACCGCTTTTCTCGGGGCTGATGTTGCCTGGAGAAGCGGTCAGATTATCGGTGTGGACATTCTTACCCGGACTTTTCCGGAAAAACTGCAGCGGCTTATTGAACTTGTCGTTTATCTTATTATTCTGACAGCCCTTGGATTCATGTTTGTATACAGCCTCAGACTAGCCTGGACGGAACGTATCGCCAGGTATCAGTCCATGCCGATTCCCTATTCCCTGGTAATACTCAGTCTGGCGGTGGCCTCCCTGTCCATGATCTTTTCTACACTGCAGAAAATACGGAGGGTCTCTCTTCAGCTGTTCGGAAAAGATTCTTCTCCGGACCGGAGGAGTCCCGAATGAACCTGGTGTTAATCTGCTTCGTTATTTTTCTTCTCATGGGGATGCCCATTGCCTTTGTGATCGGTATCGCGGCGTTTACCTTTTTTATTACCCGGCCGATGCTGCCCTTCGAGGGTGCGGTCCAGATGGTTATTCTGCAGAGTCAGTCCTTCGCGTTTCTGGCGGTTCCTTTTTTCATTTTCGCTGGCAACCTGATGAATGTTTCCGGAATCACCAGCCGCTTGCTCGGACTGGCGCGCCTTTTGACCCGTCGCATGTACGGAGGTACCGCCCAGATCAGTGTTGTTATGAGTACCCTTATGGGAGGAGTCTCCGGTTCCGCTACTGCAGATGCCGCAATGGAAACCCGGATACTCGGTCCCGAAATGATGCGGATCGGCTATAAGAAAGGCTACATCTGTTCCGTGAACTGTGTTTCCGCCCTTATAACAGCGACGATTCCTCCAAGTCTGGGTCTGATCATTTTCGGGTTTGTGGGTGAAGTCTCCATCGGACGTCTTTTTGCAGGGGGGATCATTCCCGGTTTTCTGATGATGTTGTTTCTTATGATAACCACCTCCCTGACCAGCCGGTTCAAAAAGTATGATCCGCCCCAGGCTGATGCACCCCGGCTGACCTTCCGGGAGATAGGAGAAAACCTGAAGGAGTCTGTCTGGGCCCTCATGTTCCCGGTAATCCTTATAGTGGGAATACGCTTCGGTCTGTTCACCCCCTCGGAATCCGGTGCCTTTGCTGTTGTATATGCGGTCATTATCGGAAAATTCGTCTACAGGGAGCTGACCTGGGAGAATTTCAAGGACGCCCTGGTGACCAGCTTCAAGGATAACGGCGCCATCATGCTGATCATCGCAATGTCGGGACCCTTCAGTTATGCCATTACATGGGTGAAGCTTCCGGTAATCCTGAGCAACTTCATCTTCGGTATCAGCAGCAATCCCCAGGTACTCGTTCTGATAATGCTGGGCTTTCTCTTCGTTACCGGTATGATTGTGGACAGCAATGTCAACTTCATACTGCTTACCCCGATTTTTCTGCCCATGGTGCAGAGCCTCGGTTTTGATCCCATTCATTTTGGTGTATTGATGGCCACCGTGGTGACCCTGGGCGTAATGACACCGCCGATAGGGGCAGCCCTGTACACGGTCTGCGGCATCATTGACTGCCCGCCCGAAGAGTATACCAGGGAATCCATTCCCTTCATGGCGGCTGTTCTGCTTGAGCTGGCGGTGCTGGTGTTTATCCCGGAAGCCGTTACCTTTATTCCAAATCTGATTTTCGGATAGTCCGCACTTCGTCAGTCACGGGTTTCCCGTGGCTGACGGCTATTCTGTTCTCGCCAGGGGGTGGTCGGATCGTACCCTGTAATCCCTGGCCCGTATCCCTACGATTCTTTTGAAGAGTCTGCTGAAATAATTGGAATTGTTAAAACCCGTTTTATCCGCTATCTGGGTGATTGTCATATCCGTGGTCAGCAGCATCTCCTTTGCCCGCTCTATTCTCAGCATGGTCAGGTAGTCGACAAAGGTGTACCCTGTCTCCTGTTTGAAGAGGGAGAGAAAATACGAGGGGCTGATGAACACCTCATTGGCGACATCCTTGTAGCTGAGCTGGGAGTGATAGTTTTCTTCCATACAGCGGATTGCCTTTTTTATAAGGGTTTTGGAGCGGCTTTCATATACCTTGGCAACCGTATCAGCTATTTCCACTACTACGCTGGACATCCACTTTTCAACGGTTTCCATGTCTGTGATATGGTTGATGTCACTGAAAAACTCTTCCATTCGTTCATTCAGTCTCCTTTCGTCTCCTCCTCCGAGTATGGCGGAATCGATAATGGAACCTATGAACTCATACAGGCGCACCTTCAGGGCCTCAGGCTTTTCGGCGATGAAGGCTTTGAATTTCTCGATAAAAGCAGAAAAGGCCTTCCTGCTGTTATTCGTATCCCCCACTTTTATCAGGGACAGAAGTTTTTCCTTCTCCTTTACCGGGTAGGTGTTGGTGTGGTGGTCCAGCTCATTTATATTGTCCACATGTATAATATTTGAGTTTTCCAGATGCTCGGCGTATTCCTGGGCATTCAGGGCCTCGTGATAGGAAATCCGCAGGTCCTCGATGTTTTCATAGGTTCTGCCGATGCCAACGGCAAGGCTGCACCTCTGGGTGCTGCAGATCTCGCTTTGAATTCCCTCCAGTATTTCCATGAAGGAGATACGGTTTTCCGAACCGGTATCACTATTCAGCTTGAGGGCTATTCCAATCCGGTAGTTGGAAAGGGGGAGAAGTATATAGCACTCTTCCTCATAATAACTCTGAAGAATTTGATCTGTGGTATGCAGGACCTCATCTATCATTTTCAAATCATGGAGGACTTTCGATTTCCCGTCCTTTATTTTTACAACCACAAAGGTATTCAGGTCGCTGTTTTTTCCCAGGCAGTCGAGCATCTCTGTCAGCTTGGTTTTTGAGAAGCCGCTGAAGGCAACATTATGGATGATATCCTCCTTGATAAAAGGAATCAGTTTTTCATAGTAGTGGTATACCTCCTTGACATCTATCAATACGCTTACACCAAAAAGCAGGGCGCTGATTATGGATACCACGTAGTAGATTCCCCACTGTTTGGCCAGGGAACCAATGATGAAGGAGAGGGCAAAGATAAAAACCCCGCTGTTAAAGAGAAATATCTTGTTCGTCAGAAGCTCATTCAGGGATGTATCGAGCTTGAGTTTGATGAGTTTGATTAAAGAAAACAGCGCAAGCAGCAGTCCGGTCACAACCTGAACGACGATAGTTACCTCCCTTCCGTAAAAGGGGGCCTGCATGTTGGGGGTAAGGTTGTCCTGGGCGATGATTCCGGCAAACTGAAAAAGAACGCGGCTTTCCCGGGTACCCAGGGTATTGAAAACGACGTAAACAAGACCCAGAAGGGCACAGAAGCTGATAATTACTGCCTGAAACCTCTTTCTTCTTTTTCTGTTGAAAAGATCGGAGGCCAGTATTATCACGGGGGAAATAACACCGCAGAGAATTATCATACGGATGTTCACGATTATAAGGGGTATGGGATGCGGGCCAAGAATCAGTTGCAGGGGGCGCCCCAGGGCGAAAAGACTGATTCCGATGAGAAAAATTACAAAGTATTTATAGGATGTCGCTTTTGAAGGATTGGCGATGCTGAAATAGATAAAGTACAGGAGAAAAAAGAGCCCTGCTATTAACGGAGCGATGATATTGGAGAACAAAGACATGTCTGTTGCCCTTCTCGATTCGGATAAGGGTACCTCTGTTTTCTGGGGTGCCCATAAGCAGATAAATGGTAGGAGATAAAGTTTGAGACGTCAAGAATAAAAAATCATCCCGAACCTGACCGCCTGACCAGGCCCTTGACCCCGAAGGGCAGCCACATGGTCAGAAACAGCGCCAGTCCAAGAATTTCAAGCCCCAGGGCGTACCAGGGAGCAGGGCCGAAGATTCCGGCAAGGATATCTACAATGGAGCCTGTGGGCGGCGGAAAACCGATCACAAAGTAGTTTCCCCGTTGAAAAGGGGGAATATGCTCCAGGGCAAGGTTAATCCACCAGGCAAAGAACACGACAATATTACTGATCAGGATTACACGGAAAACCGACATCAGCGTCGGTCTGAACCCCCTCCCCGCCACAAGGTACAATCCGCAGGCAATTATGAGCCCATGGGAGATAAAGAATGAGAAGTACTTGTATTCCGGAAAACCCCGATACCCGATATCCGGGGCCAGAAGGGCCTGGAGGGCTCCGCCGATCCCCCAGAAGAAGATGAGCTCAAAGAGGACTTGCCGCAGTTTCCCGGCTGGCAGGGCAAAAACGAAGCAGAGAATCAGTATTGATAGACCACACATCTGTACCATCAGGGCCCAGGCGGCGTGCCACCCGCCGGTAAAATACCAGTAGAACTGATAGATTATCTCGTTCAGCCAGAGACTCGCCACAAGAAGAAATTCGATTATATGTCGTTTCTCTTCGGTACTCCTGCGGGCGGCGGTGACCACCAGTATCCATAAAAGTACCAGTCCCGCCAGCCCGGCGTAATGCTGGGCGGAAAAGTGACGGAATTCACCGCTCAGGCGGCCGGTCCCCGCCTGGATTGTAACCTCCCCGCCTTTCAGTCGCTCTCCAGTGTTCCCGACTACAAACAGACTCAGCTTCCATTCCCCGTCTTCCGGGAGATCGATCAGGGACCGGAACGACGCGAGCAGAAAGGATCCCCCCTTTTCATATCTGACCATCTCTCTTGGGACTTCGGTGCGGAACACAGTTTCACCCTTTTGTGAGGCAAGGAGTTCCACCCGGTAATCCTCCTTTCCATAGTACCAGGCGACACCCTCCACGGGGACGGGGTTGGCGTATTGGCCTCCGTTCCGGGGGGCGGAGAATTTCAATCCCGTCGGATTGACGGCGTCAGCAAGCAGAAAGCCGAGCTGAACGGAAATAAGGGAGAATACAAAGAACAGGGCCAGAAAGGGCGGGAAACGCTTCATGAATGTATTATTTCATCCCTTTTATCGCCGGTAAAGATAAACTTTTCATATTCAGGGTGCTGAACAACGATAGAATTTAGGATGCTAAAGAAGAAAGGCTGAATATAGTAAAAATGTCACTTCTATGTAGTGTTGGGTACCTCAAAAAAATACTCTTTTTTCACCATGCAGCGTTGTCGGAATCTCCCGTAATTCTCAAATCTTGTTCTCACAAGTGTTTGCGGGTACTGGAAAATCCCGTCGCCTTGTCTGTAACAGAAACACCTCTTTTGTAGAGGGTGCCTGTATAAGTATCGACACTGAAATAGCTTGACTTATTGAAGGGCATTGTTTAGAGTTCTAAGTATATTGTAATTGGAGGTTAGCTTATGCGTAAGGTAGTACTTGTGCTGCTCGCCGCGTTATGTCTTGGCGGGTATATCTTTGCAGAAGGAGGACAGGAGGGCGGGGCCCAGGAAATCGTTTTTGCCGATCTTACCTGGGACAGTGTCATGGTGCATAACCGGATTGTGGCGTATATAATCGAAAACGGTCTTGAGAATGAATATACGGCAGATTTTGTTCCCGGAGGTACGGTCCCAAGTGTTACCGGGCTGGCCAATGGTGATATCGATATCGACATGGAATCCTGGCATTCCAATTGGCTGGATGTATACGAGAAACATATGGCCAGCGGGGATATCCTGGATCTCGGGAAGAACCTCCCCGACGGCCCCCAGGGATGGTATGTACCCCGCTATGTTATAGAGGGTGATCCCTCCAGAGGGATCGAGCCCATGGCCCCGGATCTGGAAACCTCCGAGGATCTGCCCCGGTACTGGGAGCTCTTTCAGGATCCCGAAGACCCGAATAAGGGCCTGATCTATCTCGGCATTTCCGGATGGGCCGTTACCGACAGCAACGAGAAGTATTTCGAGAAACAGGGCCTGGGAGAATATTTCAACAAGGCAATACCCGGATCGGATGCCGCTGTAGCTGCAACCATGGATTCCGCCTATCGTCGCGGTGAGGCCTGGGTCGGATACTGGTGGGAGCCCACCGCAATCATGGGGCGCCTGGATATGTACATGCTTCCGGACACCCGTCTGCCCCCGGCGGATATCAACATACTGGTCAATAAAGACCTCCCGCAACGGGCCCCGGATGTCGTTGAGATCCTGAAAAAGTACAGCACGACTGTTGCGATGAACAATGAGTTTCTGGCGGCCAAAGAGAAGCAGAACCTCGATAACGAGGGTGCGGCAATCTGGTTCCTCAAGAACCGGGAAGATGTATGGACCCAGTGGGTTGATGCCGAAGTCGCTTCCAGGGTAAAGGCTGCTCTTGCTGCTGAATAAAATACAGGGTATAAAACTGACCTGTAACAGAGCCCCTTGCGAAAAGCGAGGGGCTTTCTTGTTGAAGAGGAAAGAGAGCAAGGGAGAATGAATCATGGGCGGACAGAACAGGAACAGTCTAAAACCCGGCATGCGGGTAGCCATCGTGCTCAAAAAGGATCAGCGAAGCGGGAAACTGACAGAGGGTGTGGTCGCCGATCTGCTGACCCGCTCGGATTACCATCCCCATGGAATAAAAGTCCGCCTTACCGACGGTCAGGTGGGGCGGGTAAAAGAGATTCGATGATGCGGCCTGACTGCAGGTGTATGTAAAATACTGCTTGCATTATTGTGAAATCTGATCGTAAAATACAGCCTTTATAAATTCTATTTTGTACGGGAAGGTATTGTGGAAGCATTTAAAGCTGTACTCGAGGCTGTTGACGGTATTGTCTGGGGGCCGATAATGATCGTCCTCCTGGTTGGTACCGGCATCTATCTTACAATCAGGCTTAAACTAATTCAGGTCAGCTCTTTCGGGCATGCGATTAAGGTAATAAAGGGCGATTATGATCACGAATCAGAATCAAAGGATGGCGAAATAAGCCATTTCCAGGCCCTCTCGGCCGCTCTTTCGGCAACCATCGGAACAGGTAATATAGCAGGGGTGGCAACCGCGATTGCCATCGGCGGACCCGGGGCGCTGTTCTGGATGTGGGTTACCGCATTTTTCGGAATGGCCACCAAATATTCCAGCTGTCTGCTCGGTCTCAAGTATCGGGAGATAGACGAAAACGGTGAAGTAACCGGGGGACCGATGCTGTACCTGGAAAAGGGGCTTGGACAGAAGTGGCTGGGCATTCTGTTCGCCGTGTTCGCGGTGATCGCATCCTTCGGAATCGGTAATATGGTACAGGCAAACTCCGTGGCCGAACCGGTAGCAGCGACCTTCGGTCTTCCCAAATGGCTGACCGGTTTGGTCATGGGAGTACTGGTCTGGCTGGTCATCGTCGGCGGTATAAAGCGTATAGGTAAAGTCGCCTCCAGAATAGTACCATTCATGTCGGTAGCCTATGTTCTGGCAGCCTTTATTGTTCTGGCCGTTAATTTCAGCGCGATCCCCTCTGCCTTTGCTCTGATATTCACCCACGCCTTTACGCCTACTTCGGCATCCGGCGGATTCGCCGGTGCGGTCGTGCTTCTGACCATGCGTTACGGTGTCGCCCGCGGGGTTTTTTCCAACGAAGCAGGACTCGGCAGCGCCCCCATGGCCCACGCCGCAGCCAAAACGGACGAACCTGTACGGGAAGGTCTTGTCGCCATGATCGGTCCCTTTATCGATACAATTATCATCTGTACCATGACGGGTCTGGCGATTGTTACATCCGGCGCATGGGACTCGGGACTTACCGGGGCCGAGCTTACCAGCGAAGCCTTCAACCTGGCGCTGCCGGGGGTCGGCCGCTACCTTATAGCCGTTGCCATCGTGTTCTTTGCGTTCTCCACAACCGTCAGCTGGTCCTACTACGGCGATCGCTGTGTAATGTATCTTTCTGGAGAAAAGCAGCTCGTCCGAGCCTACCGCTGGCTCTATGCATTGATGATTCCTGTGGGCGCGATTCTGAAGCTGGAAATCGTATGGACTTTCTCCGATATCGCCAATGGTCTTATGGCCCTGCCGAATATTATCGGTCTTATTGGGCTTTCCGGAACCGTTATCGCCCTTACAAAGACCTATGTCGACAAACTGAAGATCCCCGTCGCTTAAGTAAGACGCTGCAAGCCGGGAGGCCGTACCGTATAGATGGCCTCCCGACAGCATCGGCAGGACTGAAAATCCTTACAATGGTCTAGGTTCTCAGCGCCAGTTGCGGGGCTGCTCGGGTTTCGTTCCCATTGCCTCATCGATCCTGTTCATAATCTCCGGCCTGAGCAATTCGGCGGCATCAAGGGCCTTCATGTTCTGTTCCACCTGGTCCGGCCTTGATGCGCCGGTAATAACCGTGCTGACGTGGGGGTTCTTCGTTACCCAGGCCAGGGAAAGCTGGGCAAGGCTTATTCCCAGTTCCTCTGCAATGGGGCGCAGGCGTTCAACCGCCTGGATCCGCTGTCTCCCGTCCTCCGTCTCATAGCGCTTCCTGAGCCATTCATAGCCCGGCAGCGTAAGTCGTCCTTCTTCTATGCCTTTGCCGTATTTACCGGTCAGCACGCCGGAGGCCAGGGGGCTCCAGGTGGTGGTCCCGAGTCCGTACTCCTCGAAAAGTGCTTTGTATTCAACCTCGAAACGGCTGCGATCGAGCAGATTGTACTCAGGCTGTTCCATGGTCGGGGGCACCAGGTGCAGACGTTCGGCAACCTCGTAGGCTTTGGTTATCTCCCGGGCGCTCCACTCGCTGGTTCCCCAGTAAAGGGCGTATCCCTTGTCCACGAGGTACGACATGGCCCGTACGGTCTCCTCGATGGGGGTTTCGTAATCCGGGCGGTGGCAGAATACCAGATCGACATAGTCCAGCTGCAGTCGATCCAGGGCCGCCCGTGTTCCTTCCAGGATATGCTTGCGGCTCAATCCCGTATCGTTGGGTCCTTTTCCTCCCCAGAAAATTTTGGTGGACAGAACAAGATCGCTCCGCTTCCATCCCAGCTTCTTCAGCGCCTTGCCCATGATAATCTCCGATTCGCCCCCGGCGTAGGCCTCGGCATTGTCAAAGAAGTTTACTCCCGCGTCATAGGCGATTTTCATCATCTCTGCAGCGGCTTTTACGTCAACCTGGGTGCCGAAGGTTATCCATGATCCATAGGAAAGGGCGGATACCTTCAGTCCAGATCTGCCTAAATTACGATATTCCATTTAAAGCTCCTTATTCATAGTAAGATAGTCATGTAGTAAACTACTAAGATACAGTGAAAAAGGAAAATCAGCCCTCAGGGTATGATCGAAGCGGCTGCGGAGGAGGAGGTAAAGACAGGAAATCCCTTCCCGCATCATCCCTGTCAGCATAAATCGTTCTTTAAACGTATTCAGTTCGAAAACCCGGTCATTTCTGTTTCCCCTGGTATTAAAGATTAGTAAATTACTAATAAAAGCGTCAACGACGCTGTTGCTTTACAAGGAGAGGTTTATGAAATTTAAATGGGTTTTAATCGTTTTATCTTTTGTATTTCTGCTTACGGGACTCACTGCAGAAGGAGCTCAGGACATGGATATGGACAGGGAAAGTGTGATTTATACGGAGGAGATATCCTATACCGTGGACGGCCAGAGACTGGTAGGCCTTCTGGCCTATGACGAGTCAGTAAAGGAATCGCGCCCCGGGATTCTGGTGGTTCATGAGTGGCAGGGTATCAATGATTACGCGAAAAAGAGGGCTGTTGATCTGGCAAAGGAAGGCTACGTGGCGTTTGCCCTGGATATGTACGGCGATGGGAAGGAGATCACCCGGGAAGAGGCCCGCGACATGTCCGGCAGGATCGGTACCGATTATCCGCTTGTTCAGAAGCGCTTCAATGCCGCACTGGATATTCTCAAGGAAGTTGAGTATACCGATCCGGACAAACTGGGGGCCATAGGATACTGTTTCGGCGGCGGCATCGTCCTGAACATGGCCCGGCTGGGTACGGATATCGACGGTGTTGTGGGATTCCATTCTTCGATCAATACCGGTTTGAATGCTGAAAAAGGGGACATCAAAACAAAGATTCTCGCCATACAGGGCGATCAGGATCCTGCGGCACCCCGGGAGAAGCAGGAAGCGTTCATTCAGGAAATGACTGAAGCGGAAGCGGATTTTACCTACATTATTTATGGAAACCTGCCTGCTCACAATTTTACCAATCCTTCCGGTTCATCCTATTACGCGGATGAAGCCAATATGGCCTGGGCATCCATGCTGGTTTTCTTTGATTCCCTTTTCTGATATCGAAGACAGTACACCGTCTTTAGACTGATCCCGAAAAAAAGCCCCCCGCAGATAGCGGGGGGCTTTGTCATGTTTTGCGACTGACAGGATCGGCCTTAGAAGGGACGGTCCGCCAGGTACTTGTACTCTTTGTACTGCTTGTCCACGCCCTTCTTGATGCTCTCAAGCAGCATCGCAGCCCGCTCGGGGTTGGAGCGCTTCAGGGCACGGTAGCGGTTTTCGGCGTAGATGTAGTCTTCCACCTGGGTGGAGGGCTCTTTGCTGTCCATCTGGAAGGGGTTCTTGCCTTCTTCGGCCAGCATCGGGTTGTAGCGGTACAGGGGCCACATGCCGGAGGTAACCGCCGCCTTCTGCTGGTTCATGCCGGTGGTCATATCGATACCATGGGCGATACAGTGGGAGTAGGCAATGATGATGGAAGGTCCGTTGTAGGCTTCCGCTTCCTGGAAGGCCTTGATGGCCTGGATGCGGTTGTAGCCCATGGCGATCTTGGCGACGTAAACATAGCCGTAGCTCATGGCCATCATCCCTAAGTCTTTCTTGCCGATGCCCTTACCGGAGGCGGCAAACTTGGCGATGGCACCCGTGGGAGTAGCCTTGGACATCTGTCCGCCGGTGTTGGAGTATACCTCGGTATCCATCAGCAGAACGTTGACGTTCTTGCCTGAGGCCAGAACGTGGTCCAGTCCGCCGTACCCGATATCGTATCCCCAGCCGTCTCCTCCAAGGATCCAGACGGAGCGTTTAACCAGGTAGTCGGCTGTACCAAGCAGGTTGAGGGCTTCCTTGCTCTTGGACTTGGCAAGCTGTCCCTTGAGCTGGCCTACCAATTTCCTTTGTTCCTCGATAGCTTCCTGGCTGGCCTGGTCGTTGTCCCGGATCTTCGCCAGAAGACCGGCATCGATTCCGGCCTCTTTCTTCTCGATCAGCGCGGTACAGAGCTCTTTGGCATACTTGTGGAGCTGATCGGAGGTAAGGCGCATACCCATACCGAACTCGGCGGCGTCCTCAAAGAGGGAGTTGGACCATGAAGGCCCGCGGCCGTCTTCACGGGTGGTATAGGGGGTGGTGGGCAGGTTTCCGCCGTAGATGGAGGAACAGCCGGTGGCGTTGGCGATTACCGCCCGGTCGCCGAAGAGCTGGCTCATGAGCTTGACGTATGGGGTCTCGCCACAGCCCGCACAGGCTCCGGAGAACTCAAAGAGGGGCGGCAGAAGCTGGGTACCCTTGGTGTTGTTCAGGCTGATCAGCTCCCTGGGGGTATTGGGGACCTTGTTCAGGAAGAAATCCCAGTTGACAGCTTCCTGCTCGCGCAGCGGCTGCTGGGGTTCCATGTTGATGGCTTTCCTTTCCGTCTTGACGCCGTCTTCTTTCTTGTGGGCGGGACAGATATTCACACAGGCACCGCAGCCGGTACAGTCTTCCGGAGCAACCTGGATAGTGAACTTCATGCCTTCAAAACCCTTGCCCCGGGCCGCAGTGCTCTTGAAGGTTGCGGGTGCGTCTTTCAGAACGTCCTCGTTGTAGACCTTCATGCGGATTACGGCGTGGGGACAGACTGCTGAACAGTCGCCGCACTGAATACAGGTATCGGGGTCCCATACGGGAATACTCTCGGCGATATTCCTTTTCTCGTACTTGGTCGTGCCGGTGGGGTAGGTACCGTCCAGGGGCAGCTTGGAGGTAGGAATATCCTCGCCGCGGAAGGCGATCAGCTCGCCGGTAACCTCTTTTACGAACTTGGGTGCATCCGCGGGTACCGGGGGCTTCATGTGAAGGTCGCCGGAAACGGAGGAAGGAACATCAACCTTCTGGATGTGGCTGGCTGCCATGTCGATGGCCTTGATGTTCATGTCGACAATTTCCTGACCCTTCTTGCCGTAGGTCTTCTGGGTGGCCTTTTTGATCAGCTCGAGGGCCTTCTCCTCGGGAAGAACGCCGGAGATCTTGAAGAAGGCGGTCTGCATGATAACGTTGATGCGTCCGCCGAGGCCTACCTCGTTGGCAATCTTTACCGCGTCAATTACGTAGAAGTTCAGTTTCTTGTCGATGATCTGCTTCTGGACCTCAACGGGCAGGTGCTGCCAGATTTCGTCTTTACCGTAGTGGCTGGTAACCAGGAAGGTTCCGCCCTCTTTACAGTTCTTGAGCATGTCGAACTTCTCGAGGAAGCTCTCGTTATGACATGCCACAAAATTTGCCCGCTGAATCAGGTAGGAGGATTTGATCTTCCGTGGTCCGAAACGCAGGTGAGAGGTTGTCATGGCTCCGGCTTTCTTGGAGTCGTAGACGAAGTATCCCTGGGCGGCAAAGTCGGTGGCCTCGCCAATGATCTTGATGGAGTTCTTGTTGGCACCGACGGTTCCGTCGGAACCCAGTCCGTAGAACATGGCCTGGTGTACGTCCTCGGCTTCCGTTACGAAGCTGGGGTCCCAGGGCAGGCTGGTGCCGTTCAGGTCGTCATGTATACCCACGGTAAAGTGGTTTTTGGGATGATCCTCTTTCAGGTTGTCGAAGACACTCTTGATCATGGCGGGGGTAACACCGTGACCGGAAAGACCGAGGCCGAAACGTCCGCCGACGATCTTGGGATAGGTCTTGAACTTGGGATTTCCTTTGCTCATCTCCTCACCGAAGGCCGTGCGCACGTCTTCATAGAGGGGTTCACCCAGGGAACCGGGTTCCTTGGTCATATCAAGGACGCCGATCTTGGTGACGGAAGCAGGAAGGGCCTCCAGCAGGTGATAGGCGGAGAAGGGGCGGAAGAGGTGCACTTTAACTACACCGACCTTTTCGCCCTTGTTCATCAGGAACTCGACGGTTTCTTCCGTGGTATCCGCAGCGGAACCCATCAGAACGATTACCCGCTCGGCATCCTTGGCTCCCACATAGTCGAAGAGCTTATAGGTCCGGCCGGTGAGCTTGGCGAACTTGTCCATGTACTTCTGTACGATTCCGGGAGCGTCTTCATAGTATTTGTTGACAGTCTCCCGGGCGGCAAAGAACACGTCGGGGTTCTGGCTGGTTCCCTTGATGGTGGGATTTTCGGGGTTCAGGGAGCGTTCGCGGTGGGCCTTTACCAGCTCATCGTCGATCATCTCCTTCATTACTTCATAGGGAAGCTCCTCTACCTTGCGGATCTCGTGACTGGTACGGAATCCGTCAAAGAAGTGCAGAAAGGGCACCCGGCTTTCCAGACTCGCGGCCTGGGAAATAAGGGCCATATCCATGACTTCCTGAACGTTGTTGGACGCCAGAAGAGCAAAACCGGTGGCCCTGGCTGCCATTACGTCGGAATGATCACCGAAGATGGACAGCGCCTGAGCGGCGACTGCCCGCGCAGCGATATGGAATACTGTGGGGGTCATTTCGCCGGCGATCTTGAACATGTTCGGGATCATCAGCAGAAGCCCCTGGGAGGCGGTAAAGGTGGTGGTCAACGCTCCGGTAGTAAGAGCGCCATGAACTGCACCGGCGGCACCGGCCTCGGACTGCATCTCAACGACATCGGGAATGGAATTCCAGATATTGGGTCGACCTTGTGCAGAGTAGAGGTCGGAAAGCTCGCCCATGGGAGAGGACGGAGTAATCGGGTAGATGGCGATTACCTCGTTTGTCGCGTGGGCTACGTATGCGGCGGCGGTATTACCGTCGATAGTAACCATATTCTTCTCAGGCATAATAGCTATCCTTCTTGTGTGGGATTTGTACACTCTCAGTATAGATGATGATCCGTTAATCATCAAGGCTCGGGCGGCCTCGAATCAATTGGTAAGACCAAAATTCCTGAATTTTCGTTGTGCCGGTCAGGGCTTTTTCGCGTTTATTGTGATGCTGATCAGCCGGGATCCGCATTCCCTGTAGGCCTGCAGGGTCTGCGAATCAGCGTTTGAAAGGATAATCTCATCAGGAATCTCGATTATCCTTTCCGCTTTTATCTCGATGTCAGCGAAACCGGTCCTTTTTATCAATTCCAGGTACTCCTTTTTCCGGATCGCTCCGGCAATACATCCGGCGTAGAGTTCGGCGGAGCGCCGGATTCCCTCCGGCAGATCACCCTCGACCACGATATCGGAAATGGAAAAGCGGCCGCCTGGTTTTAAAATTCGTAGAATTTCCACGAAGGCCCGTGCCTTATCCGGAACAAGGTTCAGCACACAGTTGCTTAAGACCCAGTCGGCGCTTTCGTCGGCCAGGGGAATTGCCTCGATTTCGCCGAGAATAAATTCAACATTGTATAATCCCCGTTTGCGGGCAATCTCCCGGGCTTTGGTGATCATTGCAGGCGTCATATCAACCCCGATGACTCTTCCCTGCGGTCCTGTTTCAGCAAGGGCAAGAAAGGCGTCGTTTCCGGCACCGGACCCGAGATCGACAACCGTGTCCCCATTCCTTATATCTGCATAACGGGTCGGCATTCCGCAGCCGAGTCCCATGTCTGCTTCCTTTTCATACCCCCGGGCTCCCGCATAGTCTCCTGAAACCATGGAAAACAGCTCATTCGGTTCTCCACCTCCGCAGCAGCAGTCTGAACTGCAGCAGGACCCCGATTTCCCGGCAATACCGGCATAGCGTGCCTGTATGCTGTTCTTGATATCTTCACTGTTCACTCTATTCCTCCCGATTTGTTTTTCCGCAGCAGATACCCCCGAGGAGTTCTCCAAAGGCTCGCCGGGTTTTGGTTATTGTTTCTGTTTCCAGGCAGTAGCAGGTCGCCGGTCCGTCGATCTCTCCCTGTATAAGACCGGCGTCCTTCAGTACCTTTAGGTGCTGGGACACTGTCGCCTGGGCCAGGGGCAGGTCCCGGACCAGTTCGCCGGTAATGCAGCGATTGCATTCTGCAAGCAGGGTGAGTATCCGGATCCTGGCGGGATGAGAAAGTGCTTTCGCAATATGTGCCATGTTCATCTCTTCCTCTGAAAAGAGACTGCTTTTATTCTGCATGTTTATAAACTCTCATTGCTGAACAAAGATATATATCGACGATATACGATAAAAGAGGATTTGACAATACCGGGGCGCTTTTTTTCAGGTTTCAGGTATCGGAAATCGTATGTGGAAATGGGCTCCGCCGGACCCCGAGAAATCCAGGCGGCCATGAATCTGTTCGGTCAAGGCGAGTATCATCTGTAATCCCAGCCCGGATGGTTTTTCTCCGGGATCAGGCATTGTGAACCCGGGGCCGTTGTCCGAGATTTCGATGCATCCTTCTGCGGATTGACGGTTATGAAAGAAAACCAGAGAAATACCTGGTTCATCGGTCTGGTCCAGGGCGTGCTGAATACTGTTGGTCAGTATTTCATTGACTATGAGTCCGCAGGGCATGGCGATATCCAGGGGCAGAAGGACTTCCCGGATGTCCAGGGAATAATCGATGATCCGGCCGTCTGTTGTCTGGGAGTAGAGAGAAATCAGTTCCCGTATATGCCGGGAAAAGTCGATTGTTATCATACTGTCCGAGGTGTACAGGATTTCATGCACCAGGGCTATGGCATGTATTCTGTTCTGATTGCGCTCCAGCACATCCTGAAAAAACGGGTCACTGGACCTCCCTTTTTCCAGATTCAGCATGCTTTTTACTATCTGGAGGTTGTTTTTTACCCGATGATGAATCTCCCGCATAAGGATCTCTTTCTCCTGAAGGGAATCAATCAGTTTCTGCTCCCACTCTTTTCGTTCGGTGATGTCCCGTGCGGCTGCATATATCAGGTTATCGCTGGCAATGGACCGCCATTCTATCCAGCGATAGCTATTGTCGGCACAGCGATATCTGTTTGTAAAATCCCTGACTTCTTTTCCCTGGGTAAGCTGCTCGACCGCTTCGAGGGTAGAGTCGATGTCCTCGGGGTGAACGAGATCGAGAAAACTGGAGCCTTTCAGGGTTCCCTCCGGGTATCCCAGGGTCCTTTCTCACTGGGGGTTGATGCGAATCAGGGTTCCATTCAGATCGGTAATGCAGAAAAGGTCCAGGGTCAGGGTAAAGAAGCGGTCGAGTTCATTGACCTTATCAAGAAAAGCCAGTTTCCCCACCGAGCGTTGGTACAGGTAAAACGCCAGCAGTACAGACAGTGTGATTCCGGAAATGAGAATGTAAAGAGGTATATTCGACGCCGTTTTCCTGAGGTATTCGGAATTCGCTTCGATATCAATCCGCCATTCCTTGTCGGCGAAGGCGAAAGGTGTGGATTTCCGGAGATTATCGCTGGAAAAGAACAGTTTTCCCCGGTTCCCGCCGGTATCGCTCTGGTCCTTATATCGGTAGAGTACCCGCTCTTCCGATTCTGCTTCTTCTATAATCTGAAACGAAAGGCCGATATGCGTAATTTCCGAATAAAACGGAGAAAGGAGGGAGTCGTGATCAAAGCGGGCATAGAGGATGCCCTTGGTCGCTGAAACAGGCATGAGTGCGAGTATCTGCCCCGGTTTTCTGCTCTAGAGTTTTTCCCGGACATAATCGTATCGAGTTCGTCGTTGTCCCAGGGAAGGCTGCTGCTTTCTGAAGTCTGTACCTCTGATGACAGGATATATCTTCCGCTCGTCTCTCCGTTGTTCGCAGGAGGAATCCAGCCAATCTGAATGAAAATCCCCTGGTCTATCCATTCGCGGCAGAACTGCCCGAACTCCTGAGATGTTACCTCTTCGGAAGATGAAAAGAACATGCGGATAGTGTTCATGTGGGTCAGGGGATAATTGAGGAGACCCTGTACTGTTTCGGTCCGGCGTAATGCATCCGCTTGAAACTGCATGGTGAGGTACTGTCTGGCTTCGAAAAGTTCGTTGAAAAAAACAGCGCCGGTTATGAGAAGAAAACCTGCAAGCACCAGAACATACGAAACGGAGGAAACGAGAATCCTGTCGAGGGTGGAGGAGGGCAGCTGATCTTTGTCATTGTCCATGATCCGATATACTTCCTCCCCTCTACAGACCGTCCATGTTTGGGGTCTTTCCCTTTAATCATAGAAGAGCTGATGCGGGTCTTCAAGAGTATCTGCGGACTATTACGGCCGGCTTCTAATAGGCAGTCAATCCTCCGTCGACAGGCAGGGCGACTCCGGTAATAAACGAAGCCTCATCGGAGGCCAGAAACAGTACCGCGTTGGCGATTTCTTCAGTTTTTGCCATGCGCCCCAGGGGGATCTCGTCTATCCGCTCCTGCCGCTTGTCAGGGTCCTTAAACAGGTCCCGCATGATTGCCGTATCCGCCGTACTGGGGTGTACGGAATTACAGCGGATCTGGTCCTTTGCGTACTTTACCGCCACGGCCCGTGTCATAAGGGTAACAGCCCCCTTGGAGACAATATAGGATTCCCCGGAGAATTTATGACCCACCAGACCGCAGATGGAGGACATGTTGACGATGGAGCCGCCGCCGTTCCTGCGCATTACCGGAATGACGTGTTTTATCCCCAGGAAGGGACCCCGGGCATTGATGGCCATTATCTGGTCCCACTCTTCAACGGGCAGGTCAGTCAGAGGCTGCCGCTTGGTTATACCGGCATTATTGACCAGAATGTCGATTCTTCCTCGTTCTTTGACGATCTCCCCGACCGCCCTGATCCAGTCGCTCTCCTGTGTTACATCCAGCTTCACCGAAGCGGCTCTGCCTCCTGAGGACTGTAATTCCCGGGTTGCCTCCTCCGCATGTTCAACGTTGATATCGGCTATGTAGACAAAAGCTCCTTCCCTGGTGAAGGTCCTGGCGATCTCCCTGCCTATTCCCTGGGCTCCCCCCGTTATCAGGGCTGTTTTATTCTCCAAACGCATCTGCGTCCTCCTTGCGTAAAGATGGGACTTGTGAAGTTCATTATAACAGAGTCTGATATCAGGTCAATTCTATAATTCGTTGTATCGGGAGGCGTCACATCCGCATTCCGACACTGAAAGCGGCGTTCCAGATTCCGCTTTCAGCGTTCCAGGCTGCTCCCAGGTCCAGGGCGGGAAAGGCAATCTTTTTCAGGTAGCAGCGGATTCCGAAATGGGTTCCCTGGGCAAAAAGGCTGTCCCCGCTAATATCCTCCGCGAAGGCCGCCTGGTATGAGACGAAGGCGCTGAACATACCGGCTCCGAAGTCGGCAAATACCCCTTCCAGGCCAAGGGAAGTCCCCGCAAGAGAGTTGGACCGGAAATTCCCGGGAAGAATCGCCACCCTCGCGGCAGAGGGCCCTTCGCTGAAAACCAGAGGTGCGTCCTCGGCCCTGTACGCGGCTGCACCGAGCATGAGCCGCAGCCTCTGTGTCAGGGGCTGCTCCCAGGCGCATTCGCCCTGCAGGGCAAGATACGAGTCTCCTTTCAGCGGGATGAACCAGGCACCTTCAATCTCCGCATATCGCCGGGACAGGAACACACCGTTCCAGTCGGACTTTTGGATGCTGATCTCCGCAGAGAGGGGAAGCATCCGGGCGGAAGCCACGGGACTGTCCTCTACCGAGGCCTCCCGATAACCGAATCCTGCAGAAAGAGAAATCAGCTGGCTCAGATCATGCCGCAGACCGGCCATCAGGGTCAGGCCCCGCTCGTCGTAGCTGAGCAGCTCATCCTCCTCCCCGTTCGTGACTGTTGTTTCACCCTTCGAGAAGGCCGCCAGTATATAAAGTCCAAGGGGAAGTCTTTTACCCGGGGGGGTCATGTAGCTGCCGAAGAAGGTGTACCGGTCGGCGGAGAAGAATCCCGCCAGGAAGGCCTGGTGGTTCAGGCCGAAGGCGTTGGTTTCTATCAGGGTACCTCCCCCGGCTATTCCGTTCTTATCCCCCAGAATAACCGGTATGGGTATAAGGGTCCATTTTTCCTGAACGGATACGACCAGGGAGACAGAGGCGGGATCGTCATATTCAAGGGAAACCTCGGTCTCGTAGAAGAGGCCGCTCTCCCTGAGTACCGTCTGTACCTCCCCCATGTCAAGCTCATCCGCGGGAAGGCCGATGTAGGGTTCCAGAAGCCGTTCCACCACCTCCGGTCTGGTGCGTTTGAGTCCGTGAATAATAAGGCGATCAATGGTTGTGTACTGTTCCGCCTTCGTTTCAGGGAACGCCAGGGCAGGCAGAAGGAATATCATCAGCAAGGAGAGCAGCAGAGAAGAAGTTTTTTTCACGGATTCAGACCTCATTCAATCGTGTTTTAGTAATGGAACTTCAAAATAAAACCCGGCACCGCCGAGTTTGGTTTCAAATATACCGGCCCTGCCGCCGTGGGTCTCAGCGATGCTCCGGACGGAACTCAAACCCAGCCCGATTCCCCTGCTGTTTCGTCCGCGGTCGCCCCGGTAAAAGGGCTCAAAAAGAAGGGGGGCCTCCTCGTTGCGTATTCCCGGCCCGGAATCCTCCACGCTTATGCGCAGCATGCCGTTTTCCCCCCGTGCTTCCGCCCGGATGACAGCGTCCTGTCCGGCGTAACGGAAGGCGTTTTCTATCAGGTTTTCCACCGCCCTGGCCAGCATTCTGCGGTTTCCCAGGATCTTCCGGTCTTCCGGAATCGAAATGCCCGTGGAGAAATCGACTTCCCGGGCTTCTGCTTCGATAAGGAAGGGCTCAAAAACCTCCCGGGCGAATTCCTCTGCGGAAAAACCCACGAAACTCCGGCGCCAGCCTTCGGTATTTATCCTGGTGGCCTCTATAAGCTCGCTGATCCGCTCCTCCAGCAGGTCCGCCTTTTTACGGATGACTTCGAAACTCCTCATGGTCTCTTCTTCTCCCTTGATCACTCCGTCCTGAAGGGCTTCTACAAAACCCCGGATCGAAGTCAGGGGGGTCTTCAGGTCGTGGGAAACGGACATGAGAAACCGGGCCTGCTGCTCCTGGTCCTCCTTGAGCTGCCTTCGCATTCGTTCAAAGGCTTCAAACACCGGCTTGAGTTCCGGATCTTCCGGTATTGCAAGGCTTTGCGAAAGGTTGCCGGAGCGTATGCTTCCTGCACTTTTCTCCAGGGCTGCCAGGGACCTGCGTAATGAGAGGAGAAAGCGTCCGCTCAGGAGCAGGGGAATCAGAATTATTACGATGAAAATAATCGTCAGGGTAGTCAGGGGGTGCCCCAGAGCGTAAAGAAAGGGGTTTTTCGATGAGAAGCGGAAGAATACCAGTCCCGGGACTCCCTTGTAGGTAAACAAGGCGTTTCCTATCATTGCCTTGTGATTGTTCTCGCGCTCTTTTTCGCTGATGGCGGCTATCAGCTCCAGTTCGTTTCCCGGTTTTCCGTGTTCGTACTGATCGAGCTGCTGAAAAAACCGGCGCACATCCGGATTGATATAGCGGGGATCATGGCTCCCGTGAACCACGATAAGAATGCGGCTGTCGATTTCATCTTCCGGAATGCTGCCGTCGATAATCCGGTGCAGGTCCCTGGTTACAAAGGGCGGAGCGGCGGTTATCTCCCGGACCGAAGATTCGGGGATGGTAAGGAGAAAATAGATATAGCCCATAACTGGCAGGGTAAAAGGCACCATGGCGACAAAGACAAAGAGCAGGGTAAAGCGCCCGCGGAGGGTCATGCGGGACCTCCGGGGCTGAGCATGTAGCCGATTCCCTTCATGGTCAGGATAAAGCGCGGCTCGGAAGGGTCGTCTTCGATCTTTTTTCTGAGCCGCTGAATATGGACCGCCACGGTGGCGATGTCGCCGTACTCGTTGCCCCATACGCTGCTGTACAACTCCTCCGAATTCCTGGGTTTACCGCGGTTCCGGGCCAGGTTTATCAGGAGTTCCGTCTCCTTGGGGCTCAAGGCTATCTGCTCAAAACTGTCCGCTTCAGCATTCCTTTTGCGCAGGATTCGTGCGTCGATGTCCAGTACAAAGGGTCCGAAGAGTACTTCGGTCTTCTGTTCCGAGTACTCTGCTTTCCTGCGCAGGTGGGCACGGACCCGGGCGGCCAGTACCCTCGGGCTGAAGGGTTTGGTGACAAAGTCGTCGGCGCCGTAACCGAAGCCGAGGATCATGTCCGCATCGTCGGTACGGGCGGAGACGATGATTACCGGGAAGTTGTGTTTTTTCCGCAGGGCCTGGAGAACCTCGTAGCCGTCCATACCGGGGAGGTTTATATCCAGAACGGCCAGATCCACATCCCCGGCGGAGATCTTCGCAAGGCCCTCCTCCCCCGTGCTGCAGGAGAGGGTCTCGATCCCTTCATGATTCAGATAAAGGGATATAAGCTTGTTGATTTCCGGTTCGTCTTCAATAACCAGTACCCTGGCCTTCATGGGGCCTCCGTGCATATCCTATGGTCTCGGGGCGGGATAGACAAGCCCCGGATCGCCCCTTGTCTTTCACGGGTTTTCAAGGAGTTCCTCCGCCCCCGGGATCACGAAAGCTGCCAGGCCGTTATCGGGATGCGCGTCTCTCATCTCCCTCAGAATCGAGCGGACAATGTCGGTCTCCCTCTGTGCGCTATAGATTACAAAGAGGGAGTTCTCCTCCGGCCAGACAGCAGTGCCCATCCTGGGGCCGGAGGCCCCGTTCCCCAGGGTTTCCCGATGCAGGGAAAATGGTACCTCCGGCAGTCTTCGGTACAGGTGCTCGAGAAAGATGTCCTCGATGGTCTGGTCCATGATTATTTCAAGACGATTCATTATGGGAGCTCCTTTGGAGTCGATTTTGATTCCCGAAAGAAGAGGGAGTAGAGTACCGGTACGAAGACCAGGGTAATCAATGTATTCACGCTTAAGCCTCCCACAACCGTCAGTGCCAGTCCCTGCATCCTGGCCCCGCCCTCTCCGGCAAAGAAGGCCAGGGGAACCATGGTGGCAATGGTGGTCAGGGTGGTCATCAGTATGGGCCGTAACCGGCTGACACCGCCTTCGAGACAGGCATCGTGCAGCTTGGTTCCTCTTTTACGAAGCAGCCCTATATAGTCCACCAGCACGATGCCGTTGTTGACCACCATACCTGCGAGCATGACCACACCGATCAGGGCGATCATGTCGAAGCTCATGCCCATTACAAGGAAGATCCCGATTACTCCTATGGCCAGCATGGGCATGGCAAGGATTATTATGAACGGCGCCCGCAGGGATTCGAACTGGCTGACCATGACGCCGAAAACCAGCAGTACCGCTATGGCCAGAATCTTCAGCAGGACGGATCCGGTTTCCGCGATGTCCTCCATCTCTCCCTTGTAGCTGATTTCGATACCCGGTTCCGGGGGCAGTTCTGTCTCCAGAAGTTCCCGGATGCCGGCCTCCACGAAATTGGGCTGAGCACCTGCGGCCAGATCGCCGGAGATGGTGACGGTCCGTTTCTTTTCCGTGTGGGGGATTCTGGTCGGGCCCGTATTCTCCTCTATGGAGGCAAAGCTGGATACGGGGATTTTTTCTCCCGAGCTGTTCAGGACGAACAGGTTTTCAAGCTCCCGCAGGTTCTGCCGGTCCGCTTCCTCGAGGCGGATCACCACATTGTAGCTCTCATCATCCGGATCGGTGAAACTCGTTGCAGTATAGCCGTGGATCTTGCGGTACATCTCTGTGGCTACGCTGTTTACATTGAGACCGAGGTCAAAGAGCTTCTCCCGGTTAATTACCATGTCCCACTGGGGGAGGCCCTCTTCCATGTCCAGGGATATCTCGGTAAGGTCAGGAATCTCCCGGTCAATGAGCTCCTGTGCAGCCGCTGCGTAATTCATCAGCTCCTCCAGGTTGTCTCCCCGGATCTGGATATTTATGTCCCCCGACGCCATGGGTCCCATGCGGCCCCCGAAGGAGAACGAACTTTCAGGAAACAGGGGGAAAAGTGCTCTGATTCGTTGACGGATCTCATCGCTTCCAAGGGTTCTCTCCTCCAGTTCCGGCAGAAGCAGGGTTAGCTGTCCCTGATAGGAGTTGGAGCGGGCCCCCACGGTCATACCCATGGAGGTATAGGAGCCCTCCAGTTCCTCCTCGACTTTTTCCCGGAAGCGGTCCAGGACCTCCTCGGTGGCATCCAGGGAGCTGCCCAGGGGGAGTTCCACGTTTATCCGGAGGCTCTGGGACATCCCCTCCGGTTGCAGGGAGAGTCCGAGCTTCGGTATCTGCAGAAGGGCCGCGGTGAGAATCAGGGTGAATGAAAAGACCGTCAGAAGCTTGTGCTTCAGCGCCGCATTCAAAAGATGCCGGTAGCCGCTGCTTATCCGGTCCAGGGCAGCTTCGACCCCTTTGTCCATGAAACGAAGGATGGGGTTCCTGAGCGGGCGTTCACCCCGGACATGGATCTCCAGGTAGTGGGTGGCCAGCACGGGAACAAGCAGTATGGCCACGAATAGGGAGGAAAGCAGGGCGACGATTACCGTGAAGCCCATGCTGCCGAAGATGTTTCCCAGGAAGCCCAGGTCGTTCTTGAACAGGACGATGGGCAGAAAGACCGATATGGTGGTCAGGGTGGAGGCGGTAATGGCGGTTATCATCTCCTTCGTCCCGAAAAGTCCCGCCGCTGTCAGCCGTTCCCCCCGTTCCCGATGGGAGAATATGTTTTCTATTATGACGATGGAGTTGTCCACGATCATTCCCACCCCCAGGGTCAGCCCCGTCAGGGCCACCAGGTTGAAGGTCAGTCCCCCCAAGCTCATACCCATCACGGTTATAAGAATTGAGACCGGTATGGTAATGGCGATAATCAGGGTGCTCTTCAGCTGGCGCAGGAAGATCATCAGGATGAACACCGCAGCCAGTACGCCCGTAAGGGCGGAGTTCAGAACAGAGTTCAGGGAGTCGCTGATGACCGTCGACTCATCGGAGATGACCAGGGCTTGTACGTTTCCCGGCAGCCGGGTTTCAATCTCTGTCAGGCTTTCTTTGAGATTTTCCGCAATCTTTATTGTGTTGGCGCCGGTTTTCTTGTAAATCTGAAGTTCCACTGCCGGCAGTCCGTCCTGGTAGACACGGCTGGATTCCTCCTCGCTGGCATATTCCACATCGGCTATATCCCGGAGGTAGACTTTATGAATTTCTCCTGCTGAACTGACCCGGGTAATGAGGGTGTTGCGAATCCCTTCCAGACTGTTGACCTTTCCGCTGGTTCGAATCTGGAACTCCCGGCCGCCGGTACTGGCCGATCCGGCCCCCATGCTCTGGTTCTGCAGGGCCAGGGTATTGCCGATTGTGCTTACATCGAGGCCCAGAGCATCCAGGCGGCCGGCAGAAACCGTCACCGCCACGATTCTGTCCCGGCCGCCGGATATATCGACATTCGATACATCGGGAACCTGCTCCAGTCCGGGCTGAACCAGATCCTCGGCCAGTTCGTAGAGTTCCTCTATGTTCAGATCTCCCTGGAGGGAGATCGTCATGATGGGCATCTCGTTGGGATCGAATTCCATCATTATCGGTTCATCGGCACCTTCGGGAAGGGTGTTTTTGATGCGGTCGATTTTGTCCCGCATGTCGTTTTTGATCTCTTCCAGGTCTGTTCCGTAGGCGAACTCCAGAAGTATTGAAGAACTTCCTTCCGCCGATGTGGAGGTAATGGACTCCAGGCCCTCCAGGGTGTAGAACTGGTCTTCCAGGGGATCGGTAAGTTCGCCCTCCACCTCTTCAGGACCTGCTCCGTCGTAGCTGGTCAAAGTATAGATGACCGGAAGATCGGTGTCGGGGAAGAGGTCCACCGGCAGGGTGTTGACCATAAAGAGCCCTAAGAGGGTGAGCAGTACAAAGACGGTAAGAACCGTCAGGGGGCGGTGGATCAGGGTCTTAAGCATCCTTCTCTCCCCGGTTTCCGACACTCTGTACGGCCCCACCGTCGCTGAGCATATTCATGCCCGATGTAACGACGGCCTCTCCCGCTGCCAGGCCCTCGATGATCCGGACCTTTCCGTCGATGGCAAGGCCCGTTGTAACGGGACGCCTGATAGCGGCGGAGTCTTTAACGACAAAGAGGTAGGTTTCTCCGTTGCGGGTAATAATTGAAGTGGAGGGGACCGTCACGGCCTTCTCGATTCTGTCGGTTACAAGGCGTATCTCCGCCAGCATCCCTGCCTTGATTCCTTCAGGCAGATCGGAGAAGGCGAGTTTGATTTTCATGCTTCGGGATGCCGGATCAAGGACAGGATAGACCTCGCTGACCCTGGCCTCAAAAGTTCTGTCCGGGACAGCCTCGGTGGTGATGAAAGCGGTCTGTCCCGTCTTTACCCGGTTTACATAGCGCTCGGATACCCGGGCGCTGATGATCAGGCTGTTCAGGTTCCCCAGTTTCAGGATGGGGACACTGGCCGATACCGTGTCACCAGGGTCGACGAGAATCTCTGAAACCGTGCCCTGGACGGGGGCCTCCACGGGGCTTATGCTGTAGGAGGCGCCGGGGCGGCTGGGGTCGACCCGGGCAAGGGTCTCATCCTCCCGTACAAAGTCGCCCACCCTGACGAGGAATGACGACAGGGTCCCGGCTACGTCGGGGTAGACCTGAACCGTGGACTCCGCCTCTATATCCCCGGAAAGGCGGATATAATCCTCCAGGACATCTTCTGAAGCTTCCACGGTGCGGACGGAAACCGCCGCTATCTGGTCTTCAAGACGCAGGCTCCCCGGTCCCGGACGCTTTCCGCTTTCCGGGATCAGGAAAAACAGTCCCGCTCCCGTAATGCTCAATGCCAAAACGATGATAATGCCGATGTTTTTCTTCATGGTTTTCTACTCCTGATTTGTTGTTGCGAGAAGCTCTTCGATACTGCTGCCCAGTGCGTATTCAAGATCGAAGAGGGTGGTAAGAAGACTCAATTTTTCCTGCAGCAGGTTTTGCCTGGCGCTGTTCAGATCGTTCTCCGCCTCCTTGAGGTCCAGGAATTCGATACTTCCCCTGCGGTAGCCCTCTTCGGTAAGTTCATAGGCCCGTCGGGCAACCTGGACATTGAGGTCCAGGGATTCGATGTTCAGAAGGGAGTCTTTCAGGTTTGCGTAGAGCAGTCCCGTCTCCTCGCTGACGCTCTGCAGGGTGTGGGCCCGCTGCTTTATAAGGACCTCCAGGTTGTTCTCCTGCTCCTGTATGGAGGTTCGTACCGAGGAGCCAGGGAGCCATGAGTCCAGGGGAAGGGAGACAGACAGGCTGACCGAGCCTGTATCCGACCAGGGGTCCCGAAAACCCGACTCCCAGGTATCCCCGGAGAAGGGGTCGCTGACCACCGGGGAGAGGCTGGCGCTGAGGCTCAAGGAAGGATAGAATCCCTCGTGGATGAGGCTTTTAAGATTTATCTGTCCCCGGGCTATGCTGTTGTCCAGAGCTGCCACACTGAAGTGGCTGTCCAGGGACTCCGTTTCGAAGGATAAAGCATCAAGCTTGTCAGGGACCTCAATGCTCCCGTCAAAGCGTATGGAGTCGTCCCCTTCGATTCCCAGAAGCAGGAAGAACTGGCTGCGGAGTTCCCGGTAGCTGGTGAGCTGGCGGGCCAGGGTGGGTTCCATATTCTTGTAGGCCACCTGGGTATTCAGGAGCTCAAGTTCTGATATCCGGCCGTTCCGGAAATCCGCCAGGGCAAGGTCGTACTCCCCTTTGAGAATCTCCATGCTCTCACGGGTAAGCCGGATGCTGCTGTCCATGTACAGCAGGTTGTAAAAGCTCACCTTAACGTCCCGTTCCAGAGCCTTCTCCGCCTCCTCCAGGTCGAGGCCTGCAGAGTCCAGAGCCTTCCGCAGATATTTGATACCGTCGCCGATGGCGGGATTCAGGGTCAGGCTGGCCGAAATCCCGGCGCTCAGACTGACCGGAGAGGTCTCGCGTTCGTACTGCATGACCTGATCGTAAATCCCGTTGCCCGCGGGACTCACGGGAATAAGGCCGGAGGCGCTGCTTTCAGAGTTGCTGCGATTCAATGACGAGCTGGCCCGGATTGACGGGTAAAAGGCGTTTCCCCGGTTTGCATAGTTCCGATGTGCGGAATCGAGGTTTTTCTCAGCCGTATAGAGACTGAGGCTGTTCTCCCGTGCCGTCTCCAGGGCCTCTTCCAGGCTCATTACCGACTCTGCAGACAGAGAAGCTGTTATAAAGACGAAAAGGAAGGCCAGAGAATAAAGGCCCCGGCGTATGTTCATGTAGAAGTACCTCCCGTACTGTTCTCGTGACTTGAAGATACCGGGGACGGCCACGGGAACCCATTACGGGAGGCTTAAGGATGGATAAACGGATGTTTATACTGTCTATACGAGCCCCAGAACCAGGGCAATATTTATGGCGAATATTCCAGCCCCCACACTCAGGGCCAGCACCCCGTGACGGGTAAGGCTGGAAAACTCGATGGACATGCCTATGGCTGCCATGGCACAGAGGAGCAGCACGGTTTTGACGCTGCCGATCAGGGAGAGCAAAGCCTGGGGAACGGGAAGTATGTTGACCGCCAGGGCGCAGACAAGAAAAGCGACAATAAAGGTCGGAACCGGAAAGCCGCCGGATTTTTCGCGGCGGAAGGCGATGCTCAAAGCTATCAAAACGACTCCCAGCAGCAGTACCCGGCCCATCTTGATAACGATTGCAGTCCGGGCAACCTCCTCTCCCATCCTGAGGCCCGTTGCCAGGGTCTGTCCAACCGCCTGAACGGTTCCGCCCACAAGCAGGCCGCTTTGAGTGCTGTCTAGGTCCAGAATCCGGGCCAGGAAGGGCAGCAGAAAGATGGCAACTGCTCCCAGAAGATTTACGATGCCGATGGATATGCCGATCTCCTCCTGCTTCGCCTTCATGAGCGGTGCGGCTGCGGCAATGGCGGCGGAACCGCAGACGCCGTTTCCGATTCCCAGCAGCAGGGACAGTCGCTTCGGCAGAGGAAATATCCTGCCGAATACAAGGCCGACGGTGATGGAGAGGGTAATTACACCGATTACAACCAGGATGGAGCCCCCGCCGAGCTCCGTCGCGGCGGAAAATTCCAGCTCAAAGCCCATCAGAGCGATGGCGATGTTCAGAAGCCGCTTTTCGCAGAGCTTTATTCCCTTTTTTCCTTTTTCAGGCCAGGAAGTCAGGTTCCCGACGAGCATCCCCGCCAGTATGGCGGCGGTAACGGAGCCCAGGGCGGGAAGCATACTGGAAGCTGCAAGTCCTGCGGCAACCGTGGCCGCAACAAGGATAAATCCGATCAGGTATTCAGTGTTCATATGACCAGGAATGTACAGGAAAGCGTAAAATAAGTAAAATAATATTAATTTAGAGGAAGCATAAGTATGAACTTATACATAAGCAAGCGTCATCTCGAGGTCTTTATGGAGGCAGCCAGGGCCGGAACCATGTCCGCCGCTGCTGATGTCCTGTGTATTACCCAGCCTGCGGTAAGCCAGAGCATAGCCGAGCTGGAACAGCAGCTGGGAGTCCGCCTGTTCGATCGCGTTAAGCGCCGACTCTCCCTGACCTATGCGGGGGAGGTCTTTCTTGACCATGTGCGCCGAATAAACTCCATCTTTCTGGAGGCCGGTTTTCGGATGGAAGCCATAGCCGAACTCCGGGAGGAGCGCCTCAGAATCGGGGCCAGCATGACCATCGGGAGTTTTATGCTCCCGGAAAGGCTCCGTACTTTTTCCGCCGCTTATCCGGGAATCAGGGCGGCCCTGGTGGTGGACAATACGGCACGGATACGGGAAGGACTTCTGAACAACCAGCTGGATATGGCTGTCGTCGAAGGGCCCCTGGAGCATCCCGACCTGATTACCCGCTTTCTTTCCCGTGACCCTCTCTGTGTAGTTTGTGCAGCTGATCACCCCTGGAACACCAGGAACAGGATTACAGGGGATGAGATTGCCGCAGAGAACTTTATCATGCGGGAAGAGGGGAGCGGTACCCGCCACATAATCGAAGGCCTTTTTAACCGCTACGGTATAGAGCATTCGGTTGGTCATATCATCAATAATATAGAAGGGATAAAGAAAGCCGTAGCTGCGGGACTGGGAATTACGGTACTTCCTGCCATCGCCGTGGCTGACGAAGTCCGCCGTGGTGATTTGGCTGTCCTGGAAATGGAAGGGGTCGATCTGAGCCGGGAATTCCGCTATGCCCTCCACAAGGACAAGGTGCGCTCTCCGGTACTGAAGGTCTGGATAGAGCACTTGAAGGAAAATTCAATCCCGGAATAGCTGATGAGCATTCCGCGCAGCTCTAAGTCCGGGTTTTGTCGGCAATCAGTCCGAAGGCGGCATCTATACTCAAAGCCAGCAGGGCTGTTGCCAGGGCGCCCTGAAGGACAAGGGCGGGATTAAAGCGCACCAGTCCTGCGATAATCGGGGCCCCCAGTCCGCCGGCTCCGGCCACAGCTCCGATGGCGGCGGTGCCGACATTGATGACCGCGGATATCCGTACCCCCGCAAGAATTACCGGAAGGGCCAGGGGAAACTCCACCAGGCTGAACTGCCGGATGCGATTCATCCCCACCCCCCTGGCAGCCTCCAGCACCCGTGGGGATACGCTGTCAAAGCCCTTGGTGGTATTGACCACCACAGGCAGCATGCCGTACAGAAAGAGGGCCAGCAACACCGGGGGTGCGCCGAAACCCAGGGCAGGCACAGCCAGGGCGATGACCGCCGCCGGCGGAAAGGTCTGGGCAACCCCGGAGAGGCCCGCGACGCTGCGGCGTCCTGCTCCGCTGGGCTCTAAATAAGCGAAAAGACCCAGCAGAAAACCCGCGGCCGTTGCCGCGGCGGTCGAGATGGCGGTTAGCACAAGGTGGGTACTTAGCAGCTGAAGCAGCGAAGATCGGGGGTAGATCAGCTCCTCGTTTCCGGGAAAGAGGCTTCCCAGAAGCAGCTCCTGTACCGCTGGAAAGGCGGTAAAGAGTATAAGCAGGGCGGGGAATGCGAAGACCGATACCAGCCTGGACGCTTTCATTGAGCTGAAACCCCTTCGGCTCTGGGAAGGTCGCCTTCTGAACCCGCGAGCTGTTCAATGTCCCGGAGGTTCACCTGGCCCACCAGCTGCCATTCCCGGTTCAGGACCGGTAGATTGCGGATGCCCTGGCCCATCATCCTGGAAAGGGCGGTCCTGAGGCTGGAGGTCTCGAAAACCGCAAGCTCCGCGGCGGTTACCCGGGTAACCTCCTCTGCTCCGAGCTCTTCTGCAGGTTTTCTCCCCTCAAGTTCCGCCCATCCGTTCAGGTAGCCTTCCCTGCTGACAACCCAGACATAGGCCTTGTCCCGGGCTTCCGGGGGAACCGGCTCGCCGACCCGGGCGGGATAGACCGGCTGCATGATGTCCCTGAGGGAGAAGAGAGAGAGCCGTTTGATCGCCCGGTCGGCACCGATAAAATCCCGTACAAAACGGCCTGCCGGTTTCTGCAGAATCTCCTCCGGTGCGCCGGCCTGTACGACCTTTCCGTCCCTCATGATTACCAGGTGGTCCGCCAGCCGGACAGCCTCGTCGATATCGTGGGTTACGAAGACCACAGTTTTCTGCACCTTGGACTGGATCGCCGCGAACTCATCCTGCAGGACCGAACGGTTCAGGGGGTCTACGGCGCCGAAGGGTTCGTCCATCAGCAGGATCTCCGGGTCCGCCGCCAGGGCCCTGGCAACACCCACCCGCTGGGCCTCTCCGCCGGAGAGCTCATGGGGATACTTTCCGCGGTACCCGTCGGATAGGCCGATCAGCTTCATCAGCTCCCCAAGGCGTTCGGCTTTTTTCCGGTCAGGCCATTTCAGGAGCCGTGGAACGATGAGGATGTTCTCTTCCACGGTAAAGTGGGGAAAGAGACCGATCTCCTGGATGACATAGCCGATTCCCAGGCGAAGCTGGTGGGGGGATCTGCTTAAGACCGGGCTGCCGTCAATCAGGATCTGTCCGTCATCGGGGTCGATCATTCTGTTTATCAGCTTGAGGAAGGTGGACTTGCCGCAGCCGGAAGGGCCTATTATGACGCTGATTTTGCCCGTGGGCAGTTCAATGTCCACCCCCGCAAGGGCCTGCTTTTCATCGTAGGATTTATGGATTCCTTCAAAGCGTATCATTCTCTCTCCTGAAGGGTTTCGGGGTTAACAGGTATTCCAGCAGTTTGAGTCCCTTGTCGGCCCCCACTGTTATGGCGATCAGCGGCACGACCCCCAGCAGAATCAGATCCGGCGCCGCCTGTCCAAGGCCCTGAAATACAAAATATCCAAGGCCCCCCGCTCCGATCAGGGCAGCCACGGTGGTGTTCCCGATGGCCTGAACAAAGGCGATACGCAGGCCGCCTAACAGGACCGGCAGAGCCAGAGGAAGTTCAACCAGAGAAAGGAGCCGCAGGGGACTCATCCCCATACCTCTGCCCGCCTGGACTGCTCCTGCGGGTATGACCTTGAGACCGGTATAGGTGTTACGCAGGATCGGAAGGGCAGCATATCCGCTCAGGGCGATCAGGGCGGGAAAGTTCCCCACCCCTTTTATTCCCATTTCCCGGAGAAGGGGAAAGCGCATGGAGAGCCACGATAGGGGCGCTATCATGAGGCCGAACAGGGCAAGGCTCGGCAGGGTCTGGATTATATTTGCTCCGGCGAAAGCGGGCCTGGAAAAGGCGGGAAGCCGGTGGGCGGCGATCCCTGCGGGTACGGCGACAAGGGCTGCAATGAGGGTTGCACTTCCGGCCAGGGAGAGGTGAGCCCGGACCTCGGAAAAGAAGCGTTCCTCCTTGACCGCGAACTCCCGGACCGGTCCGAAAACATCCAGAGCTCCGCTCAGAAGAAAAAACAGGGCCACTCCGAGCACCATTATAAGGCTTGAGGATGAACGCTTGAGGGAACTGCCGTAGATATACCCGGTCAGTATCCAGCCCCAAAGGCCCCAGGATCCACCCATGCGGGCGGTGGCGGCCTCCGCCGGGGGAATATGTCCGGATGACAGACTGAGAACCAGCAGGGCCGCGGCACTGATGAGCGCCGGGACGTAGAGTTCCAACCACGATAATCCGGGGCGTGCAGAAAGAAGGGTCAGCACTGCAAGGCCGACGGGAAGCAGCAGAAGGGCCGGATGTATTTCCCAGATATACACCGGAACACCCTCTGCGACCCGGTTGGGGGAATAGCCCAGAAAAGGCAGCAGTGTAAATATGCCGATAACAGCCGCGGTCAGTCCCGCGGTTATTCTTCTGCGGCCCACGTCCGGTTTATTTGAGCAGGCCGGAGTCCGCAAGCCACTCTTCTGCGACAGTCTCGGCGCTCATGCCTTCGACGGCGATTTTGGCATTGAGCTTCTGCAGGGTGACCAGGTCAAGTTTGCCGAAGACGGGGTTCAGCAGATCGGCTATTTCAGGATAGCGGTCCAGTACTTCCTTTCGGATAATCGGGGCGGGTTCGTATACCGGCTGAACCCCTCTGGAGTCTTCCATTACAACGAGCCCCAGGGCCGCCAGCTGGCCGTCGGTACCGTAGGCCATGGCAGCGTTGACGCCGCTGGTGCCCCTGCTTGCGGCCTGTTCGGTGGTTGCGGTATTGCCTCCCGACAGAATCAGCATCTGATCCTCGGAAAGGGAGAAGCCGTAGGCTTTCTCGAAGGCCGGCAGGGCATCCGGTCTGGTGGCAAACTCTTCGCTGCCGGCTATCTTGAATTTCCCACCGGAATTGATATAGTCCGCCAGATCTTCCAGGCTTTTAAGCTTGTTCGGTTCTGCGATATCCCGGCGGATAGCGATGGCCCAGGTATTGTTGGCGGGCGCGGGCTGCAGCCATACCAGATTGTTCTGTTCCAGGTCGAGTTTCTTTACCAGTTCATAACCGGCTTCCCGGTCCTTCCAGACATCAGAGGGGGTGTCGGAAAAGAAGAAACCCCCGTTCCCGGTATATTCCGGATAGATATCGATTTCCCCTGCAATAATCGCCTTGCGGACCACATCGGTGGGACCGAACTCGGTACGGTTGTCCACGGCGAAACCGTTCTCGTCCAGGACCTTCATGATCATGTTCCCCAGCAGTGCGCCTTCGGTGTCTATTTTCGAGGCAACTGTGATCGGTCCTTTGGCGGTCTGCGATTCTTCACTCCCCCCGGCGGGAAATACTGTATTGACAGCCAGGGTAATTAAAATCAATGCTGTTAACCGTTTCATCGCTATTACTCCTTTTTCTCGGTTGTCCTGGGACAGCTCCAGTCCTCCGGCTCCGTTCAGCTTCGTTTCAGGAACGGTAAAGCTGTCTCCTTGCTTGGCCTGTTTGTACTAAACATAAGAAACGTCGGAGCATTTGGCCAGAAAAAATGAAAATTCCGGTGGAGAGGTGATATTCTTGTGAATATCGATTCCATTTTACGAGGTTGATGTGAAAAAATTGTCTATTTCAGTTCTGCTGCTGTTCGTTTTTTTCTCCGGAACCGTGCTTGTGGGGCAGACCGGCCCGTCTGATACCGGCAGCGATCCGAGCCATCAGGCCCTGAGCTGGATGGTTGACGAAGTCGCAGGAATGCTTGTCCGGGAACTGGGTGGTGACGGTCCGGCGGCGGATATTCACGTGCGGGGGATCACCATGCAGGATACCCCGGTTCTGCTGGGGGACTACCTTGCAGCCTCCCTTCCAGTCAGAATGAGCAGGCGTTCCGGACACAGTATCTCAGTGTACAGTCGTCCCGGGGCGGGATTCTACAGCATATCCGGAAAGGTTTTCCGGATCGGGGATGCCCTGGATCTGTTCATCACGCTTCATGATCAGGATGGGAGGGTTGTCACCGGAAAAGAGCTGCGTCTTCCTCTTTCTCCCGGTCTTGAAGAGCTGCTGGTCCCGGCGAATTACGGGGGCGGCGGAGACCTGTACGAACCGGATTCCGGTTCGAGTCCCCTGGTATTGAGTCCGGGAGATGTTCTGGATGACAGGACCCTGGATCCGGAAGGGGACAGGGACTGGTTTGCCTTCACCCTGCCTGAAAACGCAGAGCCTTCAATTCTCACTGTCCAGAGCACCGGAGATCTCGATACCTATATCGAAGTCTACAGAAACGGAGACTTGACGGACCCAGTACTGGAAAACGACGATTCCGATGATCAGAACGCACGGGTTTCCGTGGATATAGCTCCCGGGGAGACCATAGTCATAGCCCTGAGGGGGTACGATGACTCGGAAACGGGTTCCTACAAACTTATCAGCCGCTTCGAGGAGTTCGGTCCCGATGCGAGCGAACCGAACAACCGTATGGAGGATGCCCTGTCCCTGGAAATCGGCGGCGGAGAGGAGTCTTTCCATATCTTTCCCTCCGGCGACCTGGACTGGTACAGAATACAAGTACCCCGCACCCGGGAAGAGGCGTATCTGAACATCGAAACCGGGGGGGACCTGGACACCTTTATGGAACTCTACAGCGCGGACGGGGATCTTCTTGTCTCCGACGATGACGGGGGAGGGGATGTTCAGGCCCGGATTGCCTATGGTCCTGTACACGGAAGCGAAACATTTTTTGTGAAGGTCCGGCACTACGAACAGGGCGGAACAGGGGCATACAGCCTCTCCGCCGATTTCTTTGAGCCTGCCTACGATGAGTATGAACCCGATAACGGCTGGGAAGAGGCCTCGGAGCTGGAACTCCCGGGATCCGGGGATACCCTGAGCCGGAACTACCTTTTTTCTACCCCCGGGGATTCGGACTGGGTCAGGTTCACCCTTCAAAAAGGTCAAAGACTCATTCTGAGAACCGAGGGGGCGGCGGATACCTATCTGACCCTCTACGATGAGAACCGTCGAATACTCCAGGAAAGTGACGACGACGGCGAGGAGTACAACGGCCGCATTGAGTACTCCCTTGCCCCCGGCACCTACCGGCTGGAGACCAGGCAGTATCAGGAAGATGCCCGTGAGGGTGTCGATTACCGGCTCCTGATTACCGCGGAATAGTTCTTTTCTTTTTCTTCCTGTCTGGTTATGCTGGAAACAGCAAGGAGGAGTTGTATGTCAGAACTTACCTGGGGAGTCCTCTCGGTCTCCGGACATTATCGTCAGCGTATTCAGTTGCCCCTGCGGGATTCATCCCTGGTCAAGGTGGCGGCGATTGCTTCCCGTTCCAGGGAACGCGCAGAAGCGGCTGCGGCGGAATTCGGAATACCGAAGGCCTTTGCTTCCTATGAGGACCTTCTGGCGGATCCCGAAATCCGGGCGGTGTACATTCCCCTTCCGAACAGCATGCATGCCGAATGGGTCCGTAAAGCCGCCGACGCGGGGAAGCACATCCTCTGTGAAAAGCCCTTTACCATGAACGCCGACGAGACCGCTGCTGCCGTCGAGTATGCCCGGTCCAGGGGCGTCAAGGTTATGGAGGCCTTCATGTACCGCCTGCATCCCCAGTGGAAACGGGTGCGGGACCTGGTAAAGGTCGGTGAGATAGGCGATGTGCACGGTGTAAATGTCTTTTTCTCCTACAATAACCAGGACCCTTCGAATATCCGCAACCGGAAAGAGGTCGGCGGCGGGGCCCTGTACGACATCGGCTGCTACGCCGTAAGTTCCTCCCGCTTCATCCTGGACAGGGAACCGGAAAGAGTCGTAAGCCGGATAGTCCGGGACCCCGATTTCGGCACCGACATACTGACCTCCGCCATAATGGACTTCGGCGGCCCCCGGGCCACCTTTACAGTGGGCACCCAGTCAGCCCCCTTTCAGCGGGTCGACGTCCTCGGCTCAAAAGGCAGCCTGACAGTCCACCTGCCCTTCAACATGTACCCCGACGTCCCCGCGAAAATCACCGTAACAACCAGCATCGGCAGCAGGGACATCCTGTTTCCCCCGCGGGACCAGTACGCCGAACTCTTTGAGCAGTTTTCCCTGGCAGTCCTGGAGGATCGCCCCGTCCCCACCCCTCCCCAGGACGCGGTTGAGAACCAGAAGGTACTGGATGCGATCTTCCGGTCTGCAGAAACCGGCCAATGGGAAACGGTATAGGCGTCCTGGGGAGGGTGCGAGGATGAGTGAAGCGGCGGCTGTGCCGTCGCTGAACGACAGGCCGAGCGGAGCCGGAGGACAAAGTCCGATGGCGACCGTGAAAGAGACGCGGTTGAGAACCAGAAGGTACTGGATGCGATCTTCCGATCAGCAGAAACCGGACAATGGGAAACGGTATAGGCGTCCTGGGGAGGGTGCGCGGAAGAGTGAAGCGGCGGCTGTGCCGTCGCTGAACGACAGGCCGAGCGGAGTCGGAGGACAAAGTCCGATGGCGACCGTGAAAGAGAAATGTCAGTTGTTCTTCTGCGAGCGGAGCAGGGTCGTTTTATAGATGTGTTCGTTATAGGGTTCGAGGACATGGATCTCCAGCGGTTTGTGATGGATCTCCAGCCACTCTTCCAGGTTGCTCTTCAGTTCCCGCTGGTCATAGCCCAGGCAGATTACATCGGGACCGGTTTTTTTGAGGATATGATAGCTTCCGATCTCCCTGTCCGCCGGGTAGACCTCGTCCGCCAGGTTTGAATCCCGGAGAATCTCCATGCGCTTTTCCATGGGGTCTATAGGCGGGCGGCCTTTCCGCTGCTGTACAAAGTCGTCCCTGGCGACCACGGCAATCAGGCTGTCTCCGAACTGTCGGGCCTGGGTGAGAAAATAGCGGTGTCCCTGATGAAGCAAATCAAAGGTGCCGAAAACCAGCACTCGTCTATTCACGGTTCTTCCTTTACCGGATTAATGTAGCATATTCCTGTCCATGGGGTCAAAGCCCGCAGCAAGTTCTTATAGGCAGTCAGCTTTACTATACACGCGTAAAGATATCGTCTCGGTAATATACGAAAACCTTATACCTTTATACTTGATATAAGTAAAATCTATGTGTATTATAAAGATATAGAAATTACTTATACCAAATGGATAAAACGATTGATTTCGAATGGTATAAGGTGTTCTATGAGGTGGCCCACCGGGGGAGTGTATCCGGCGCGGCGGCTGATCTTGCGGTGAGCCAGCCGGCGGTCAGTCAAAGTATCCGCAACCTTGAGCAGGCCTTCGGAACGCGGCTTTTCCATCGGCGTTCACGGGGAGTAGAGCTTACAGAAACTGGGAGGAAGCTCTACTCCTACGTGCGCGAATCCTACCGTCTTTTAAAGATGGGCGAGCGGGCCGTTCTTGAACTGCTGGATCTCTCCGCCACGAGTCTCCTTATCGGTGCACCCGAAGACCTGGGAAGCTATCTTCTAACACCTCTTCTTACGGAGTTCCGGCGGCGTTACTCCGCTGTGGCTCTTCATGCTAGAATCCGGAACAGCAGGGAAATCGTACAGGAAATACGGGAGGGGAGTCTGGAGGCCGGGTTTGTATCCCTTCCGGTGGACACGGAAGGGCTTGAAGTCAGAGAACTGATGGATGTGGAGGATGTCTTCGCAGCCAGTCCTCAGTTTGCCGAACTTAAGGATACGAAAATTTCCGCCCCGGAACTGCTGAAGTTACCCCTGGCTGCCCCCTCGGAGAAAAGCAGTCCCCGCAGTATTTTGAACAGTTTTCTGCAGCCTCCTGCGAACTGGGTTCCCGCGTATGAGACCGACGGGCCCGAGGGTATCCGCCGTTTTGTCTCCGCGGGCCTGGGTATCGGTTTTCTTCCCAGGAGCATCCTGGACCTGTCGGCTCCGGAGGAAGACCTCTTCGTGCTGAATCTTTCCGGAGAACTTCCCCTGCGGAAGGTCAGTTTCGTCTACCGCCGGGATGTTTCTCCCGGCGGAGGACTTGAACTGATGCTGGATCTCATCCGGAATTTTCAATAAGGGCACCTGAAAAACGAGTAGTATGGACTTTCAAAATTATGTGTATTACTATGTGTATAGAGGTGAGCGTGAATGAGGACAAACATTGTTCTGGACGATGAACTCGTAAGGGAAGCCTTTAAGTACTCGGATAATATAAAGACCAAGCGGGATCTGATTCAGACTGCCCTTGAGGAGTATGTAAGTATCCGTAAGCGCAAGGACCTGAGGGAGCTGCGGGGAAAGATCACTTTTCAGGAGGATTATGATTATAAGGCCATGAGGGAGGGATCGTGATCCTGGTTGATACCTCGGTACTGATTGGTTACCTCAAAGGTTCAAGGGGTAAGACTTATGATCTGCTTGATGAAATTATCGACAGGGAGATACCCTTCGGAATCAACTACTATATCTACCAGGAGTTGCTTCAGGGAGCAAAGGATGAGACGGAATATTCCCGGTTACAGGAATATCTGGGGTCTCTGCCCTTTTATCATTTAAAGGACGGAAAACTCTCTTTCGAGAAAGCTGCCCGCATGTATTTTATATGCAGAAGAAGGGGTATTACTGTCCGGAGCAGCATTGAACTGTTGATAGCGGAAACGGCTATAGAAAACGATCTGTACCTGCATCACAATGATACTGACTATATTGATATTGCCGGTATTTTCACGGAGCTGAAATTATATTCGGGCACCTCTTAGGAATTCCCGTTATAATCGTAGAGCAGCAGCAGAAACCTGAGCTCCGCAAAGGCGTCTATCAGTCTTTCCTGGGAGGCTGCCTCAGGAGCGACGCTTCCGGGTGAAGCAGTTTCCGAACGCTCGTAGCTGTCGAAAATGTTCCGGACCTGGCGGGCAAAGCTCTCAAAGCTGAACTGCTCTTCCGCGCTGCTGACCTTCTCCGGCGCCGGTTTCCGGCCGAAGAGTCCGGATAGCTTCTCAAGTTCGTCGCGGTTGAGGTCCAGGCACTCCTTGATGAATCCGGGTGAATCAAGATTCCTTAGAATCTCGATCTGGTCCGGAACTCCCAGGAGGGCGAGGTCCGCATGGCCGTAGAGACCAATTTCCTCTATTTGCCGGTGGAGTCTCTCCCTGGATTTCAGAGGAAGATGCTCATCCAGTCCGCTCAATTTACTGCGGTATGACCGGCGCAGTTCCTCCCTTTGTTCGGGAGAGAGGGGAATCCGGAGGCTCCGATAAAATCTGCTGGAGCCGGCATCGAAAAGACCATCCATACCGTCCAGAACATCCAGCTCCCGGGCAAAGAGCGGGAGTCCCCACTGCAGGGATTCGATAAAGAGGTAGCCGAAGCCTTCCTGAACGGAACTGGCGATCATCAGATCAGAGGAGCGCCCCAGGTCGGCGAAATTTACCTCTGCCTCTTCGAGTCGCCTGCCGATGCCCCAGAGCCCGGGAATCAGTCCGTCCCGGTAGGCCTTTTCCACCGCCCCGGAATAGCGCCGTTCGCTGCTTGAAACCCCCGGCAGGGTAACGATCAGATTGCAGGCTTCGTTTCTGGAGCTGGCAATCAACCGTGTCCATACTCCCGCTTCCAGAACGTTCTTGCGCCGGATAGTGCGAACGGGATAGAAAAGGTTCAGACCCCGGGGATCGTAGACCCCTGCATCCGGAAAAGCTGTCCGTAACCGTTTTTTGATACCCTCTGTGTCCGTGGGCGTTTCCCTGACATCTGTGCCGCTTTTTCGGACAGGGTTGTTGAGAAGAAAAAGGTCATCCGGGGAAATTCCTGACTGGGCCAGAAGCTGCCGGTCCCGCTCGTTTATAAGGGCATAGCGGACATTGGGGCCCTGGGGGTAGGGGTTCAGGCTTATTCCGGTGTTCAGGCGCTGGAGATTTTCGAAGCGGGCGCATTCGGGAAAGTCATGAATATGAAAAAGGAGCCGCTGATGGGGATCTTCCTGCAAAATTTCCAGAATCGCCTGGGTGAACTGGGGGTTCTTTCCCAGATGGTAGTTGTGTATCCACCAGAAACTGCCGGTAAACCTTCTCAGATGCTTCTTTATGCTCGACACCGATGGAGAAGATGCCATCCCGGTCACATATCCGATATCGGGAAGAACTGCAGTTTTTACTGTCACCCCGGTACCGGCAATTCTTGTTCTTATGGATTCTGCAACCTCTCCGGTATTCTCCGTCGTCCCTGAGACCAGGGTCATATACTCCAGTTCCGGTATATGTCGTGCCATGGCTTCCGCCGACAGGGCTATAACGCTGTTTACTCCGCCGGGGAGCAGGTGATAATGGAAGATTGTTATTCCCGTTACTCTGTTTCCCATATGCTGCCTCACAAAAGGGAGTGTTTCTCTGCTGCACTATAGTACAACCTGGGGAATTTTTATGAAAGGTCATGTTGAATAGCAATTGCCATATTTTAAATTGCTGCCTGTTGCAAAACCCCGGAAGCGGTTCTAAGCTGATAAGGACCATATATTTCAGGGAGGAAAGCGATGTCCCAGTCGATTCGAGAGCTTGTCGAGTTTATTTACGGCCCCGAAAAAGGAGAATCTGTTGTCTCCGCCCTGCTCGACAGAGTAGAAAAGCGGGTTGCCATGATCTCTGCCCCGCCGGTGCGGGGAGAAGGCCGCCTTCCCCTGAATGAGTCGGATTCCTTCATGATTACCTACGGGGATCAGTTCAGGCGGCAGGACAGGCTTCCCCTTGAATGCCTGAAGGATTTTGCAGAGGAGAAACTCTCCGGCTTTCTGTCAGGGATCCACATCCTGCCCTTCTTTCCCTACACCTCCGACGACGGTTTCTCCATCTCCGATTACGAAAAGGTGCATCCCGACTGGGGCAGCTGGGAACAGGTATCGGGAATCGGTTCATCCTTCAAGCTTATGTCCGATCTTGTTCTGAATCACTGTTCCGTATCTCATCGCTGGTTCAGGGGATTCCTGGAGGACGATCCCCGGTACCGGGATTTCTTTATCAGCGTCGACCCGGATACAGACCTCTCCATGATTGTACGTCCCAGGGCCCTGCCGCTTCTGACTCCCTTTGAGACCGCCACGGGGACAAAACACGTATGGACTACATTTTCCGCTGATCAGGTGGACCTGAACTTTGCCTGCCCGGATGTTCTTATCGAGATGATCGATGTCTTCCTGTTTCATGTGCAGATGGGGGTCCAGGTTATCCGCCTGGATGCCATCGCCTACCTGTGGAAGGAAATCGGACACCCCGGCATCCATCATCCCAAAACCCATGCCATGGTGCGCCTCTTCCGCGCCATTGTCGAGAGGTACGTACCCTGGGTCATTATCCTTACCGAAACCAACGTTCCCCATCGGGAGAACATCTCCTACTTCGGCAGCGGGGACGACGAAGCCCACATGATCTACCAGTTCAGCCTGCCCCCCCTTACCCTGGATGCATTTCTGCGGGAGGACGCGGGGCACCTCAGGGACTGGGCCGCCACCCTGCCGCCGGTGGACGGAAAGACCACCTACTTCAACTTCCTCGCCTCCCACGACGGGGTGGGGGTTACCCCGGCCTACGGGATTCTGAGGGACGAGGAGCTTAGCGGACTGATCCGGAGCGTGGAGGAGAGGGGCGGACTGGTCTCCTACAAGGCGGTCAAGGGGGGTAAGGTCCCCTATGAACTGAATATAAATTACCGTGACGCAGTCGCAGGGGACCAGGCGGAACCTCAAAAGATCGCCGCGAAATTCCTGGCGGCCCAGTCCCTGCTTCTGGCCATGCCAGGGGTTCCGGGTATCTACGTCCACAGCCTCATCGGTTCAGGCAACTGGACCGAGGGTGTCCGGCAGACCGGAATGAACCGGACCATAAACCGGCAGAAGCTGCAGCTCGACGAGGTTCTGGCGGAGCTTTCCGCCCCGTCCTCATTGCGGGCCCTGATATTCACGGGATATACCGGGATGCTGAGAATCCGGGGGGAGAAAAAAGCCTTTCATCCGGCTTCTCCCTTCAAGGTGCTGAAAGCGGAGGGCCCTGTCTTTGCCCTTCTTCGGGGAGATATACAACGGGGCAGGGTGCTCTGTCTGGTAAATGCAGGCTCCCGCCGGGCGTACTGGAAGGTGGATCCCGCAGCGGAGCTCTCCGGTGAACTGACCGATTGTCTCGGGGGACAGCATTTTAACGGGGCTTCCGACGGTATAGACCTCGAGCCCTTTCAGGTCCTCTGGCTGGAACCCCTGAGTCAGCCTTGATCAGGCAGAGGAGGTTCAGGCGCCGAAAAAGGTTTTCAGCAGAAAATGGAGGGCCTCTTCGGCCATCTCGTAGGAGTAGTACTTCCGGGCGATGGCGTAGTTTTTATCCGCCATGCGGCCGACCCGGTCGGGATCGTCCAGAATCTCCCGGGTAAGGGCTACGATCCGGTCCGACAGGTATTCGTCCATTTCTATAACCTCAAAGCCCTTGGGTTTGATGTCGTGGGAGTAGATTGAATAGTTATTCACCATGATGGGCCGCCGGAAATAGATGGCCTCCAGAAAGGCGTTGCCGAAACCTTCGAATATGGAGGGGTAGGTAACCAGGTCCGCAAAGGGATACACGTCGTAGAGGGTGTAGGTCTTCCGGCCGTCGGCGGTATATTCGCGTTTTTCCCGGATAAGGTCGTCCACGAAAATGGCTCGAATTTTCATGAGGTCGGCGTAGTCGTGGACCCGCTGCTGATACTCGTAGCCCTCGTCGCCGGAGGCGTGGGAGATAACCAGGGCGGCCTTGCGTCCAAGCCGTGCCACCAGCTCGATGGCGTGTTCGATGCCCTTGCGCTGTACTACCCTGGTGGGCTGAAGAATCAGCAGTTCGTCATCATCGATGGCGAAGACCTTCCGGACATCCCGGTTCCAGTCATCGATCCCCGGTGCCGGAGTGGCGTAATCCATCACGTTCGGAATCAGGGTGGAGTTTATGCCGGTCCTCAGGGCCAGCTGGTTCTGGGCGGATGAATTGATGACCACGTGCTGAATGCTGTTCAGGTGCGGTGGGTAACAGGCGTTGAAGTAGTCCCAGACACAGTTGCGCAGAAAGCGCTTGCGTTCCCAGAAAAAATCATGGTGATGGGCAATGGTGGGAATTCCGGTCTCGGCGATGGTCTCGGTAATTGCCATTCCCAGGGGAATATTGAGGGGAATGGTCAGGGTGTTTTCCGGAACCAGCACATCCAGGGAAAACTTGCCGATAAAGGCGGCGATCTCTTCCTTGAGACGCTCCCGGTACATATGGAGCTTCTTGGTCAGCTTCGGCGGACGAAACTGATTATTGAAGCATTCCTGGTATATCTCCTTGATTTCGCCGGTCTGAAAATGTGCCTCCGGGGCAATAAAGGAGACTGCCGGAGGGGTATCGAGTTCTCCCGCCATAAAGAAGCAGCGGTGCCCCATGCGTTCCAGAATATGGGCCCATTTCTTGGTTTCCAGGGAGACTCCGTCGGTGCCGGATATCCTGAAAGACATAAAACCGATGTTTTTTCCCATAGATCCTTCGCCCTGCCTGCCTGTTTTATTCCCCGGCGGCGATAACTATTTCGACCCGCCGGTTGAGGTATTGTTCTTCAGTCTGCATCGTTACAGGTTCCCTGGCTCCGATTCCGCGGACATGGGCTGGCTGAACATCGATTCCGTTCTGCCGCAGGTAATCGGCGACCCCTTCTGCACGAAGCTCGGAAAGCTCCTGTCTGCCTTTTTCCGTTCCGTGGGGGGCGCAGTGGCCGGTTATGGTAATTTCAGCCTCCCTGTATCGCCGCAGTTCCGGGAGCAGCCTGTCCAGGGCGGCCCGTGTTTCAGCTGTAAGGACGGCACTGTCGGGGGTAAAGTAGAGCACCTGTTCAAGAGGACTCGGCGGAACAGCAGGGGCTTGACCTGTCTCTTCCTTCACAGTCGTTTCCACGGTTTCCCGATCTTCAGCCGCAGGGCTTGATACCCGGGGAGGAGTCTGTTCCTCTACAGCGGGGGCGGCCGGGACAGTCTGTCTTGACGGTGGTGGAGCGGGCGCCGGAGAAGTCGTCTCCCTCCTGACAGCCGGGGTCCGGGAAACCTCTGCTGTCGACAATGAGTTCGAGCTGGTCTGCAGCCGGGTAAAGAGGAAATAGCCGCCCAGCCCCAGAAGCAGGGCAAACACCAGGATTAACAGAAACAGCAGAAGCCTGCGTCCGGCTCCGGGGAGTCGTATGCGGTCGGTGATTACCTGTTTCCCGTTCAGGCTGAGTTCCACGTCTACCCTGCGGTACCCGCTTTTCTGGGTGCTGAGTCCGATTTTCGGTACCCCCGCTTTGGCTTTCGGGATCGGCTTGATGGTGTACTGCTTCAGTCGCAGGTCCAGGCCCGCGGCATCCCGGGTATAGAGGGTGACGACGGCGGTACGCTGATAGTCCTGAATAGTAGTGAGATTCAACTCCCGAAAACTGTCCTTATCGAGATCAAAGAACGGGATCAGACTTTTGTTTTCAATTTGCACATAGATTTTTTGATCCACACTTCATATTGTATGCGCTATCCGGCTCAGGTCAAGTCTAATTCCCCTCCATATAATCAGAAGGCAAAGACTGCAGATTTTGTCTCTTGTTCCGATAATGAATGTAGGAATCTTTTTAAAGAGGGGTTTTAGGGTTTCGCTGCTGATTCCAGGGAAATCTTACAGGCTTACCAGAGACAGGAGGCCCATATTCTTTTTTCAGGGGTTATCTTAAAAATTATCGAGGAAATCTCCGACGGTTTTCTGATCATGGATCAGAACAGGGATATCCTGTTTTTCAACGAGGTCCTGCTGACCAGGACGGGCTGGCGGAGTATGGATATCTTTACCCGCAGGGAGGAGTTCCTCTCCTATCTGGATATCAAACCCGGCGACGAGATGAAAAAACGGATAGAAATTCCTGATGCCGACGGAGAATCCCGTTTTTTCCTGCTTAACTCCTTTTTCGTGCAGTCCCAGGAGGGCGGGTATACCCTGGTCAGCCTTGTGCAGGTGGAAGCCGGGGATGTGGATGATGCGGAGGGGTATCGGGAACGCTATGATCTTCTGTTCAACAACATCGAGGAAGCCTTTTTTACCACCGATCTGAAAGGCCATATTCTTTCGGTTAACCCAAGTTTTTGTGATTTCTTCGGATACTCCCTGGATCTGGTACCGGAGACAATAGACAAGCTGTACGCTTCACGGGAGAGCCTGGAAGAGAAGATTGACTGCCTGCAGACCTATTCCCTGTGCCGGGATTTTGACACCGCCGTACTCTGTGCCGATGGTGCCCATAAGCGGGTCCTGGATACCTCCTGGGTGAACTGCAGTCCCGAAGGGCAGCCCGAAGGCTATACCACTCATCTGAAGGATGTCTCCTATCTGAAGAATATTGAATCGAGGTTGATGATCTCGGAAAAGAACTTCACCACCCTCTTCGAGACCATCCTTTCTTCCATCGTTATTGTCGATCCCCTGGGGATGATCCTCAACATGAACTCCGCCGCCGAAAAGGCCTACGGCTACTCCTGGGAAGAAATTTTCGGCGAGCATTTTGACGCTGTATTCAGGGCAAACAAGAAGTCCCCCTCGTTTTCCAAGCTGGCTTCCATCGTGGACCGCAACGACGGCCACTACATTGATCCCGAAGCTGTACGCAAGTGCCGGGACGGAGAGATCAAATATACCTATGCTTCCTATTCGGCCATAAAGGATTCAACCGGGGAGCTGGTGGCCTATTCGGTTGTTGAAAAAGACCTGACCGAACGGATGAACCTGGAGAAGAAGCTCAAGGAAACCATCACCAACCTGAAAAAAACACAGTCCGCTGCTATTATGGGCTTTGCAAAACTTACCGAATACAGGGACAAGAGTACCGGAAAGCACCTTGAACGGATCCGGGAATATACCAGGGTCCTGGCTGCAAAACTCCGGGACCTGCCCCAGTACCGGGATTACATCACCGATGAGTACCTGGAGGATATCTACATATCCGCGATTCTGCATGATGTGGGAAAGGTGGGTATCGAAGACCAGATCCTTCTGAAAAACGGACCGCTCTCCGAGGATGAGTTCGAGAAGATCCGGGAGCATGTGGTGCTCGGAGGCGAGGCTCTGCGGGATGTGGAGCGACAGATGCAGCAGGAGTCCTTTCTGACCATAGGAAAGGAGATCGCCTATTACCACCATGAGCGCTGGGACGGAAAGGGCTACCCCGAAGGCAAGAAAGGACAGGAGATTCCTCTTTCCGCCCGTATCGTTGCCCTGGTGGATGTCTATGATGCCCTGACCAGCCGTCGCCCCTACAAGGATGCCCTGGCCCACGAGGAGGCTGTGGAGATGATCCGTCAGGAGCGGGGCAAGCATTTCGATCCCCAGATTGTCGATATCTTCGTGGAAAACCAGGAGGTTTTCCAGCGGATCAGACGCTTTGTCGAGTTTGAGGAAAACCCTGAATCGATCCATGATCTTCTGCAGCGGTCCAACGGGGAAGAGTCAAAGCTTGACGAAGTAAGATGAGGATGCTACTGTCCGAAAAATTCCCATTGCTTTGAAGAAGGAAGTTCCCCCATGAGCACAGAGGGTAAAAGCTTTTTCCGCCAGCTGGAAGAACGTATTGCCTCCTCGGCATCTTTGTTGTGTGTCGGTCTTGATCCCAGAGTCGCCCCGGGAGAAGGCGCTGCACGAAAAATCCTGGAAGAAAACCGGCGCCTCATCGAAGCTACAGCTGAGTACACCGCCTGTTACAAGCCCAATATAGCTTTTTATGAAGCTCATGGCGCAGAGGGAATAGAGGCGCTGGAAGAGACCCTCTCCATTGTTCCGAAGGAGATCCCGGTAATCCTGGATGCCAAGCGGGGAGATATCGGCGCCACCGCGGAAGCCTATGCGAACCTTGTTTTTGACAGGCTCGATGCCGGGGCGGTTACCTTGAGCCCCTACATGGGTAAAAGCTCCGCTGAACCCTTTCTGAACTACCCCGGCAGAGGCTTCTTCTTTCTCTGCCGTACCTCGAATCCCGGAGCCGACAGGCTGCAGGAATTGAGGGTCGGGAGTTCCGGAGGAGACCCTCTTTTTATAAAAATCGCAGATGAAGTAAGCGGATGGTCCGCTGACGCCGGTATTGTCGTCGCGGGGAATGATCCCGCCAGCCTTGCCGCAGTGCGCCGCCGCTTTCCGGAAATATGGATCCTGGCCCCGGGAATCGGCGCCCAGGGAGGAAGTGTGGAAGAAGCGGTGGCCGCCGGCCTGGCCCGGAGCGGTTCCCGGCTGCTCCCCGTTGTCGCCAGGGGCGTATCGGGAGCAAAGGATCCTGCCGCCGCGGCCAGAAAGTTCCGGGATGACATCAACCGTGCCCGGGAAAAAGTCCTGAAGAACGGTGTAGGCTCCAAGGCGCCTGTCAGGGCCAGGGATTATCGCAAGGAGGAGATCTTTCAGGGACTGGTGGATACCGGGTGTTTCCGCCTGGGGAGTTTCACCCTGAAATCCGGCATTGTCTCTCCTTTCTATCTCGATCTGCGCCGTATATCCTCATCTCCCAGGCTCATGCGCCAGGTCGCCCGGGCCTACGCCTCCATTCTTCCCGACCGAAAGGACCAGAAAATCCAGCGCCTTGCCGGTATCCCCGTAGCGGCTCTGCCCTTTTCAACGGCGATCTCCCTGGAAACGGACATCCCGATGGTCTATCCGCGCATGAATGCCAAGGGCCACGGCACCGGCAATACCGTGGAGGGAGGATTCGTTCCCGGCGAACGGGTTGTTCTGGTGGACGATCTTATCACCACAGGCAAGAGTAAAATAGAAGCGGCGGATATCCTGCGAAAGGAAGGGCTGCTGGTGGAAGACCTGGTGGTCCTGCTCGAACGGGGCAGACAGGGCAGAAAAGACATGGAACAGAAGGGTATCCGGCTGCATGCCTATGCCCAGGCGGAGGAGCTGTTTCAGTATCTCCTTGACAGGGGTATTATCGGTGAAGAAAAGCATGCCGAGCTCGTGGCTTTCATAGCCGATTAGGCGGTGGAATATGGGAAACTTTCTTGCCCTGGCGGGACAGATCTTTTTCTCTCCCCTGAAAATCGGAGACATCGAGTTTCCCTTTTCCCTGATGAAGGTTACCATCGAGCTCCTGCTTCCCATTCTGCTGATTGTTATTGTCTACAGACTGATTCTTCTCTCCGCCGTCCGCCTTCTGCGCCGGACCTCCCTGGAGGAGGCGGGCAGGAATAAGATCCGGCGTTTTCTGCGTCTGGGCTTCGGTGCCCTCGCTCTGCTGGGAATCACGGCCCTGGTGCTTCGTCTTCTGGGAGCGGAAATCGCGAAGTACGGGGAGGCTCTCTACAGGATTGTCAGCGCCCCCTTCTTCGAATCCGGGGGAACCAAAATATCCCTCCTGACCCTGCTCCTGCTGATTCCGGTATTCTATCTTTCCGGGAAGATGGGGCAGCTTACCCGGAGTTTTACCGACAGGCACCTTTTTTCCCGGGTAGGTCTGGATGAATCGAAGAAATTCTCCTTCTCCAACCTGCTGCGCTATACCGTCATGGTGCTTACCGTGGTGGTGGGGCTGACGATTATCGGTATTGACCTGTCCGCCCTGGCGGTAATGTTCGGTGTCCTCGGTATCGGTCTCGGTTTCGGACTCCAGTCCGTGGTTGCCAACATGTTCGCCGGCCTCGTTATCATTTTTTCCCGGCCCATCAAGGAGGGCGACCGGGTCCTGGTGGGGGAGTACGAAGGTACGGTTACCAATATCAGGCTGATATCGACGACCATAAATACCATCTCCTACGAAACAATAATCGTGCCCAACCGGCTTATCATCGACGATACGGTCTATAACTACTCCTATGACGATAGAAGAATTATCCTGCGAAATCCCGTGCAGGTCAGCTACGATACCGATCTGGACCAGGCCATCGAGGTCATGCGGGAGGTGGGCAGAAGAAACCCCTTCGCTCTGACGGTTCCGGAGGCGGACGTTCGGGTCAGTTCTTTTGATGATTCCGGGATTACCCTTATCCTTCTGACCTGGCTCGGCGATGTGAGCGACAAGTATTCTGCCTCCTCCTGGAATAATCTGGAGATATGGCGGAGTTTCCGGGACGAGGGAATCGAGATACCTTTTCCACAGCGGGATCTGCATCTGAGAAGCGGGATGGAACCCATGGTCAGAGAGCTGCGGGAGTTGAGAAAATCACTATCCGAAAAGTCTTAAACCTTGACCGGATTTGCCTCTACAATGTCCTTGATACTTATATTACTGAAATACTCTTTTAAATGATCCGAAGCCTTCACCCAGACTGAATGCGTAATGCATCCGGGATGGTTGCAGGGATTCGTTCCTTCCACGGCACAGGGAGCGAGGTTCATGCCTTCTCCCACGGCATCGAAGATTTCAGTAATGGAGATCTCCTCCGGAGGCCTGTTCAGGCTGAAACCGCCTCCCGGACCGCGGGTCGAGTTGATAAGTCCGGCCTTGCGAAGCTTGTAGAAGATCTGCTCCAGAAACTCCGGGGACAGGTCCTCCATTTCCGCCAGTTCGCGAATCGATATCGGTTTATCTGTGTAGTTGGCCGCCAGCTGTGATACAGCCCGCAGGGCGTATCGTCCCTTGGTTGTAATCCTCATCTCATCTTTACCTCGTTACTAATATATCCCTAAAGTGAGCGATTCCGAATAGAAATGAACTCCGCCAGCGGTTTTACCCTAGC